>JAEPMR010000027.1 GCA_017643845.1 Marivivens sp.
TGGGCTCGACGAGATCAACTGTTACATCGATTTGGAACGGAGCCTTCGCTGCGAGTTCTCCGGTGATCACGTGCTCCGGCCGGATGCCGATGATCGCGGCGCCATCAGGCTGCGACTGATCCATGAAGGCATATCCATCCAGCGGGATGCTGAGGCTGCCGGATTTGAAATGGCCATCGACGATCTGGCCTTCGAGGAAGTTCATGGATGGCGAGCCAATGAAATCCGCGACGTATTTGTTCAGCGGGCGATTGTAGATCTCATCAGGTGAGGCCAGTTGCATAATCTGTCCGCCCTTCATAATGGCGATCCGATCAGCAAGGGTCATGGCCTCGATCTGGTCGTGGGTGACGTAGATCATCGTGTTGCCGAGGTTGTGATGCAGGCGTTTAATCTCGACCCTGAGATCCGCGCGCAGCTTGGCATCGAGGTTTGAAAGCGGTTCGTCAAAAAGGAATACATCGACATCGCGAACCAAGGCACGCCCAATCGCGACGCGTTGACGCTGGCCGCCAGACAGTGCGGCGGGCTTTCGTTTCAAGAGTGGTTCGATTTGAAGAATTTCAGCAGCTCGTTTTACGCGCGCGGCGATTTCCTGCTTTGGCATCTTTGCGTTCTTCAGGCCAAAGGTCAGGTTCCCCTCAACCGTCATTTGCGGATAAAGCGCGTAGGATTGGAACACCATCCCGATGCCGCGCTCTGATGGCTCGGCCCAGGTGACATTTTTTCCGTTGATGTGGATCTGGCCATCCGTCACATCCAGAAGCCCTGCAATGCAATTCAAAAGGGTTGATTTCCCGCACCCGGACGAGCCGAGGAGCACCAGAAATTCACCTTCGGCGATCTCGAGGTTGAGATCTTCGAGAACCTTTACCGCGCCGAAATGCAGATCGAGGTTTTTGATTTCTACTGAATTGGTCATAACTTAGCCTTTCACGGCACCGGCGGCGATGCCCCGCACGAAGAGTTTGCCGGATACGAAATAAATGGTGAGCGGAACCAGAGCGGTGATGATTGTTGCCGCCATGTTGACGTTATATTCCTTCACACCTTGCGTCGTGTTGACGATGTTGTTCAGCGCGACGGTCATCGGGTAGGCCTCTGGTCCGGTGTAAACGACGCCGAAGAGGAAGTCGTTCCAGATGCCTGTGACCTGAAGGATCACAGCTACAGTGAAGATCGGTAATGACATCGGCAACAGGACGCGGAAATAGATGCCCCAAAATCCGGCCCCATCGACGCGCGCCGCTTTGAACAGCTCTTCAGGTAGTGAGGTGAAATAGTTGCGGAACAAGAGTGTCAGGATCGGCATGCCGAAGATCGTATGAACGATGACAAGCCCACTCAAATCACCATAAAGCCCGAGCTCGCGCAGCATGATGACAATCGGGTAAAGCATGACCTGGTAAGGTATAAAGGCCCCAAAAATGAGGATTGTGAAAAAGACGTTGGCACCCTTGAAGCGCCAGTTGGCAAGAGCGTAGCCATTCACGCTCGCGATAATGATCGAGAGGATCACAGACGGCACAGTGATCTGAACCGAGTTCCAGAAATATGAGCTAAGTCCTTCGCAATTCAGGCCGGTGCAGGCCTCGCCCCACGCTTTGACCCATGGTTGAAACGTGACCTCTACAGGGGGCGAGAAGATGTTGCCGAGCCGAATTTCGGGCAGACCTTTCAGTGATGTAACGATCATCACATAGAGTGGGATCGCATAATAGATCGCGACAAGTAGCAATGTGCCATAGAGGAAGATGTTGCGGCGCGAGAAGGTGCGGCGAGGCTTCGGGCCGCGCGGGCCATCGAGTGTAGTGCTGGAAAGATCAGCCATTTTTCTTCTTTCCTCCGAATTCAAGCATGGCCCAAGGCACGACCACGAGCGCAACGGTCACCAACATCATTGTCGAGGCGGCGAAGCCCTGACCCAGATTGTTATTTCTGAACATCATGTCGTAGACATATTTGGCCGGAACTTCGGTCGCGATGCCGGGGCCGCCACCTGTTTGAGCAACGATGAGGTCAAAGACCTTGACGATGCCCGTCACCACTAGAACAAGTGTTGTGATAAAGACGGGGCGCATCATCGGTATGACGATGAAGATATACGTTTTCCACGCGGGGATGCCATCGACGCGGGCTGCTTTCCACACCTCCTGATCGATGCCGCGAAGTCCCGCAAGCATCAAGACCATGACGAGGCCGCTGCCCTGCCACAGGCCGGCAATCAAAACGCCAAAAATAGCAATATCGGGGTTGTAGAGTGGGTTGAAGGTGAAGCCTTGCCACCCGGCATTTTGCATGATGTTCTGAATGCCGAACTCAGGGTTAAGGATCCATTGCCAGACGAGCCCCGTGACTACGAAGCTCATCGCATAAGGGTAGAGAATGATTGTTCGTATCGAGTTCTCAAACCGAATTTTCTGGTCGAGAAGCGCGGCTAGAATGAAGCCTATGACAAAAACCAAAACCAGCATCGAAAAGCCGTAGATCGCAAGGTTTTCGATGGATACAAGCCACTTCTTGGTTCCCCAGAGGCGCTCGTACTGGTCCAGGCCGACCCATTTCATACGCGGCAGAAGGCCTGATTTGGTGAAGCTGTAGACAATCGTCCAGGCCGTCCCGCCGACAAACACAAAAAGTGCGGTCACGATCATCGGGATCGCGGAAACTTTTGCATTCATATTTCGGAATAGCTGGTTTGGGCGTTTTGCAGCCATGATGCTTCCCCTCTCCCGCAGTTTGTGTGCGCGGGCCCGCGCCTTTGCGGGCCCGCGCGCGCGTTGCGTGATTATTCAGCGTCAGCGATGATTTCCGCAAACTCTGCTTGAGCATCTGCTGCCGAGATCGAGCTGTCAGCGAAGAATTCGGTGAACAGCGTGTTGATCTGGTTCACGGTATCCGGCGTGATCAGCATTGTCGGATCAGGCAGGAGCGCGCCATCGGCGAGCAGGGCCAGACCCTTCTGCATGCAGTCGTTTGCAGCGGAGAGGTCGATATCACCGCGGACCGGCAACGATCCTTTGGCGAGGTTGAATGAAACCTGTACATCCGGCTTCAAAAGCAGGGCCGCAAGTTCGGCCTGTGCCGCAGACTGCTCTGCGTCGTCAAGCACCGGGAAGTAGAAGGCATCGCCGCCGGTGGAGAGGCGTGGGTTGGTGCCGAGCCCCGGAAGGCAGCTGTAATCCTCACCCGCGACGGAGCCGGCAACAGCAAATTCGCCCTGTGCCCAGTCACCCATGATTTGACCGCCAGCCTGACCGGTTATCACCAGATTTGTCGCGTCGTTCCAGTTCTGAACGGTTGAGTTGGCGGACATAGAGCGGGCTGCATCAGCCGCCGCGAAAACGGACGCAACTTCAGCACCCGCTGCGACGTCAGCGTCCTTGTCACCATAGACGGACAAGAAAATGTCGCTGGGCAGGAGGCTCGCCATCATCACGTTGAACGCGCCGGACTGTTGCCAGCCCTCTTGGCCCATTGCCATGGGGATTTTGCCTGCTGCTTCGAGCGCATCGGCGGAAGCCGCAAACTCCGCCCAGTTTGCCGGCACGTCGAGCCCAGCGTCGGCGAAGGCCTTGTGCGACACCCAGAGCCACTGCCAGGAGTGGATGTTTACGGGCGCACAGTAGACACGACCGTCAACGGTGCAAGCTTCGAGGAGCGACGGCGGGTTTACAAGGTCGAGCCAGCCCTCGGCTTCTGCGATTTCTGTGATGTCCCGCAACAGGCCCGCTTCGATCAGTTCTTCGGCTTGGCGGCCGTGATTGAATTGGAAGGCGCCCATCGGGTCACCGCCGGTGATACGGCTCACCATGACGGCACGCGCGTTCTCTCCGCCGGCGATTGCAGCATCGACCCACGTGTGCCCGGTTGCATCGAAAGCTTTGGCGAACTCGGCCACAGCGGCAGCTTCACCGCCAGACGTCCACCAGTGCATCACTTCCAGCTCGGTTGCATTTGCGATGCTTGCGCTAGCGCTAACAATTGCGGTGGCGGCAAGTAGTTTATTGGTCAGTTTCACGATTATACCTCCCTAGCTAAATCGTTACAGAAAAAACTACATCGTTTTAGATTTATCTTGCAAGACATTTTCTTTGCTGCTTCCATGGTTTTGCGCAACATTCGTAAAAGTGAATGGGTCGACCTTTGTGGTTCTGGAAAACCCGCAACAACTGACCGATAAGGCGACCGTAAAGAGCCTTGGTATGAAGGGATGAAACGTGTCTGCGGAGTCAAAATCGTCGAAGGAGTTATCGGCGCGTGACCGGTTGGAACCGGGCGAGAAACCGACGCTGAAGACCCTTTCACGACTCAGCGGAATGGCGGTTCCGACAGTTTCGCGTGCGTTGAAAGATGCCCCTGACATCAGCGATTCGACCAAGGCAAAGGTGCGGAGAATCGCTCAGGAAGTCGGATATGTGCCAAACCGTGCAGGCGTGCGCCTGCGCACCGGAAAGACGAATGTTATCGCTCTGGTGCTCGGAATGGATCGCCACATGATGAACCACACGTCAGATTTGATCCGCTCTGTCTCGATGGAATTGACCGGAACGCCCTATCACCTGATTGCGATGCCCCGACAGCACGGCGAAGACCCGTTGGAGCGCATTCGTTATCTCGTTGAAACCGGCTCGGCTGATGGCGTCATCATGAACCAGACCACCAAAGATGACCCCCGCGCGGCCTATATGATGGAGCGGAATTTTCCCTTCGCGACACACGGGCGAACATCCGATGCAACGCCGCACGCCTTCTATGATTTTGACAACCGGGTTTTTGGCAGATTGGCGGTCAGAAAACTCGCATCTAATGGGCGAAAGAAGATCCTCGCGATCCTGCCCCCCGTTCATCATTTTTACAGTCAGGATACGCGGCGCGGGCTGGAAGAGGCCGCGAAGGACATGGGGGTTGAGCTTTTCTTCAACGAAACCGTGGATAGCGACTCCGATATTGGCAGGATCGACGACTACTTCCTGTCCTATCTGAGTTCCGTTCCCGAGATTGACGCAATCGTTGGGTCATCGCCGGCATCGGTAATGGCGGCAGTGAGTGCGGCCGAGGGCCTTGGTCGTGTTGTTGGGACAGATATTGATGTGCTCGGCCGCGAGTCGATCCGGTTTCTCAAACAATTTCGAAAAGAAGTCATCGTGATGCATGAGGATGTCACCAAGGCGGGGCGTTTCCTGACGCGCGCGGTCTTGAAGGCCATCGCGGATCCGGCCGCGCCGCCAATGCAAGGCATGGATGTGCCGGAGCCAATATTTAACTGAGATACGAGAAAGTGGAGGATCAAATGCCATCACAAATAAAGGGCCCCGCGCTCTTTCTTGCGCAGTTTGCAGGAGATGAAGCGCCGTTCAATTCGCTGGGAGGCATCGCGAAATGGGCAGCTAGCCTGGGCTATAAGGGGGTTCAGATTCCGACATTCGACGCGCGCTTGTTCGATCTCGACCGCGCGGCTGAGAGCCAGGGCTATTGTGACGAGGTCAAGGGCATTTGTGCAGAGGCTGGCGTCGAGATCACGGAACTCTCGACCCATTTGCAGGGCCAATTGGTGGCGGTCAATCCAGCCTATGACACCGCTTTTGACGCTTTCGCGCCCAAAGAAGTTCATGGAAAGCCCAAGGAACGGCAGGCATGGGCTGTCGATCAGGTTAAGAAAGCGGCAGTTGCGTCCCGGCGCCTTGGGTTGGATCACACGGTGAGTTTCTCAGGCTCGCTGGCGTTTCCCTATCTTTATCCCTGGCCGCAGCGCCCGGAAGGACTGATTGAGGAGGCCTTTTCCGAGCTTGCGCGGCGCTGGGTGCCGATCTTTGACCATTATGCCGAACATGGCGTCGATATCGGCTTCGAGCTGCACCCCGGCGAAGACCTATTTGACGGGGCGACGTGGGAGATGTTTCTTGATCGTGCGAAGGAGCACAAGGCTGCAATGATCAATTACGATCCGTCGCATTTCTTGTTACAGCAGATGGATTATCTGGCGTTCATCGACCTCTATCATGACCGGATCAATGCGTTTCATGTAAAAGATGCCGAATTCAATCCCGATGGCAGACAGGGGGTTTATTCCGGCTATCAACCTTGGACACAGCGTGCGGGACGCTTCCGTTCGCTGGGTGACGGACAAGTGGATTTCGCCGGTATTTTCTCCAAGCTCACTCAATACGGCTACGACAGTTGGGCTGTGTTGGAGTGGGAATGTTGTATCAAATCCGCCGAGCAAGGTGCGGCGGAGGGGGCGCCGTTTATCGAGCGCCATCTGATCGAGCCGCCACTGCATGCCTTCGACGATTTTGCGGGCGGCGAGCGGGATGACGCACAGATTAGGGGGATGTTGGGGCTATGAGCAGACTGAAACTGGGAATGGTGGGGGGCGGCCAAGGCGCCTTTATCGGCGGCGTCCACAGGATTGCCGCGCGGATCGATGGGAAATGGGATCTTGTTGCCGGTGCGCTGTCCTCGAACCCGGAACGTGCCGCTGCCAGCGCGGTAGAGTTGGGGATTGCACCCGACCGATCCTATGGGTCTTACGAAGAAATGGCGCTGGCTGAGGCCGCGCGAACGGATGGGATCGATGCCGTGGCGATCGTTACGCCGAACCATGTGCATGCTGGTCCGGCCATCGCATTTCTGAATGCGGGCATCCATGTTATTTGCGATAAACCTCTGGCCGCAACGCCCGAACAGGCCGAAGCCATCCGCGCGGCCGTTGCTGCCTCGGATGCGCGGTTTTTCCTGACCCACAACTACACCGGCTATCCTTTGATGCGACAGGCACGTGCAATGGTGGCGCGCGGGGACTTGGGGAAGCTGCGGGTCATTCAAGCGGAATACGCGCAAGATTGGCTGGCCGAGGAGACCTCGAACAAGCAGGCTGACTGGCGCACAGATCCGGCGCAGTCGGGGGCAGGGGCGATTGGGGACATCGGCACCCATGCCTATAATCTACTGTCCTTTGTCAGCGGACTGCGGACTGAGGCGCTGATGGCTGATTTGCAATCTTTCGTTGATGGCCGCCGCGTCGATGATAATGCCCATATCATGCTCCGCATGCAGGGTGGTGCACGTGGAATGCTCTGGGCCAGTCAGGTCGCGGTGGGTAATGAAAACAGTTTGAAGCTGCGGATCTACGGAGACAAAGGCGGGCTGGAATGGGCACAGGAAAATCCCAATGTGATGACGCTGACGCGCTTTGGTGAGCCAAAGCAGCTGATCACGCGTGGCGGTGCTGGTCTGGGTGAGGGGGCCGCAGGCGGAACCCGTATCCCCCCCGGTCACCCCGAGGGATATCTGGAAGGGTTCGCCAATCTCTACAGTGATGCTGCCGACGTAATCGCGGGGCGGGGGGAAGCGACCCACCTGCCCGGTATCGAGGCAGGGCTGGACGGGATGTGGTTCATCTCGGCCTGCCAGCAAAGCTCGAGCGCGAATGGGGCTTGGGTTTCACGTTAGGCGATCAGCCCGAGAAGAGCTGCTTTTGTAACAGCCTCCGCAGTTGTCCGCGCGCTAAGCCGCGTGCGGGCGCTCTTGATCTGTTTTTCGACTGTGTGAGGACTGGTTTCGAATTTGTCCGCGATATTTTTCGTAAGCAGGCCCTCCGAGACCAGTTGAAGAACGTCGACTTCTCTGACGGTCAGCCCATAATATTCTCTCGCAACAATCGCTTTATTTACAGAAGTATGAAAGGTTTTCAGGATTGTTAATATTTCCTGCTCATATTTTTGATATACTAGGTCTTGAGAGAATTTGTCTGCATCTGCTGGAGCGATCAAGCTCACTCCGCCTAAGTAGCGGCCCTGTGGCGGCAGAGGGATCGTAACACCCGCGGTAAGCCCCCATTCCTGTGCAAGCCTCCAGGTCTTGGCGTATTTGGGTTCGATGTTTCCGGTGTCGACCCATTCGTCTAAAACAACCCATCTCAGCGGTCTTGTTTCAACTCTGCAATGTTCCAATGGATAGTCAGACTCGTATAGCCCATTTTCGAGGTAGAACTCGGGCCAACCGCCACTGACGTTTGTCAGTTTGATATATGGAGAAAAGTTTGGGCGATCATCGATTGCCAGTCCATAAACAAAACGATCATATCCGAATAGAGAGATTTCCTCTAGCAAGCCGGAAATAATCTCTTCACGGCTGTTACAGGCTTGAATTCTGGAACAGAATTCGAGGTACCTTTCAGCCCCCCAAATATTGGAATCGCCAATACCTACCAATGGACTCGTCCTAACGATCTTGGCAACAGCACGCGGTCCTCTGACGTCTGGCAAGTCAGATATTCGCCGCAACATGCGAGGCGCGCGATCACCTGACCATTCCCAAGAGCGCGGCGTGTGTCACCGCTTCAGCTGTCGTCTGGGCGCCGAGGCGCGTGCGGGCGCTCTTGATCTGCTTCTCCACCGTATGGGGGCTGGTGTCGAACTCGGCCGCGATATGCTTTGTCTGTCGCCCTTCTGATAAACGCTGAAGAACGTCGATTTCGCGGTTTGAGAGGCCGAAATGTGTGCGGGCGATGACCGATTTATTCACGGAACTGTGGAAAAGGTGCACGAGAGAGAGGATTTCAGCCTCATTTTCGAGGTAGCGCCTGTCCTGCGCTTCCGCGTCCGAGTGAGGTGGTCCGACGAGGCTAATGCCGCCTTTGTACCGGCCGACGAAAGGTAGGGGAATTGTCACCCCGCTGTTAATGCCCCACTCCTGAACGATCCGCCATGCGGAGGCGTATTTTTCGCCGTCCGGTTCGGCAGCGAGGCGATCATCAATTGTGATCCAGCGAAGTGGTGTCGTTTCGCTTTTGAGGAAGTCGAGCGGGTAGTCCCTCTCGTAAAATCTCTCAGACCGATAGTAGGCCATCCATTCATCACTCAAATTCGTGAGAATAACGTAGTCAGAAACTGTCGGGCGCTCATCGAGCGAAAGACCGTAGACAAACCGGGTGTACCCAAAGGGACTGAACGCACCGACGAGGAGATTGGTGATTTCGTCGCAGGACTCTGCTGCTGCAAGTTGTTGTGACAATCTCAGCCGGTCTGTTGACTGAATGTTCACTGGTCGATCAATGTTTGTCAAAAGAACGGCCCCACCCAACATTTTTCCCACTCTCAATATGAAACAAAGGCCGCACGCAGGTCAAACTCTTGTGGTCGTGTGTATTCCGGGATGCTCAATGCTACTTCACGAGCCCCAATAGCACTGCGTTTGTGACAGCTTCCGCCGTGGTGCGCGTTCCAAGTTTTTCGCGGGCACTTTTCATCTGTTTCTCAACGGTATGAGGGCTGGTGTCGAATTCCGCCGCGATCTGTTTGGTTTGAAGCCCTTCGGAGGCAAGTTGAAGTACCGCAACTTCACGCGGTGAGAGGCCATAATGTTCGCGGGCGATGACAGAGAAGTTGATAGAGGTATGAAATGCTTCTGCGATCGAAGTGATTTCCGGAGAATATTCCTCAAAGAGATGATCGTGCGCGTCTACAGAGCCTTGTTTCGGTGCGATCAGGCCGATGCCGCCTTTGTAGCGACCCTGCTGCGACAAAGGGATCGTTACGCCAGCCCCCAACCCAAAGGCGCCCGCGGCCGCGCGGACGACCGCATATTCTTGGGGCCACTCCCCGACGCGATCTTCCTGTCCGCCTCTGACCAGAGTAGCGCTCCGGACCCGGTCCGGCAGTGGTCTGCAGCAAAAACCGCAAGGTAGAATTTCTGCTCAGTGTAATACTGCATCCAGTCCGAGGAGAGATTGGTCACGACAGGTGTGGTCAAAGGGTCGATCGGGGCGCCAAATATCCGCCCGTAGATGAAGGTCGTATACCCGTAAGGTGCGATTACATCTGTCAACGCTCGCACAGTCTCTTCACGTGATCTTGCGGTGCGGAGCGATTGAGAAAATCGTAGCCAGTGCTCCGCCCCCCAATCGCCGCTTTGGTGGATTTCCGCCAATGGCCCCTCCCGCACCTTTCCTATACCTTTGAGATTAGAGTGAAAGCTCAATGACCTGTCAACGGATGGCAGTGAGTATCGGTATTGGTTCCCCTTATCTTGCAAGGGCTGGGTTTCGCAGATTTCAGCAAGACTTTTCAGTACAGCTCTGGCGGTCATCCCCATCCGGGATGGCCGCCTTTGGTTCGGTTAGCCGGTTGCGCGCACCTGGTCGGCGCCCAGTTGCACGCGGGTGTGCTGACCCATCAGATCCAGCAAGACCCAGACCCGCTGATCGGGTGCGATGGTCTCGACCTCTGCCACGAAATCCGCAAATGGGCCGCTCAGGACCTCGACAGATGTGCCGGTCTGCAGATCCGGTGTTGGCTGCAAGCGGCCGAGATCATCACAGCGGGCGCGCAATTCACGGATCAAAGCCTGTGGTACTGGGCGCGGGCGGGCGTCAAAACTGACCAGACGGCTGACGCCGGAGGTGGCGTTGATCTTGCGCCAGGGCGCGGTGGCTGGATCGAAATGCACGAAGAGATAGCCAGGAAAGAGGGGGCGCAAGGCTTCGACGAACCGGCCCGCTTGCCTGCGGGTGACCGTCTGTTGCGGCAGGAACGTCGAAAATCCTTGACGGGCAAGATTGCGGAGAGCAATGGCCTGTGCATTGGGCTTGAGCTGCGCAAGAAACCAGTGGTGGTCGTTCACGTCGGTCATGCCCTGATCGCCTCTCCTGCTTGCCCGCAACATCAGCCTTTCCAATGTTGCGTTCAATTTTGAGCGACCCTATCAGGAACCGGCGCTGATGCAAGGCCTTCAAGCGGTGGTTTCGGTGCTCAGCTTTACGCCATCGAGCCGCGTGAGGTTCTGCTCGAAATGCCTTGTATCATGGGGGAATGCTCGGTTCCGTCGAGGCGCGCGCTTTCTCAAAAGAGTGCCTTCCTGCGCTGAAATTGACTTGCACAGGCTGCGCGCATGGATTAGCGCTCAAAAACGAGCGGACATGATGATGACCCCTCTGCGCACCACTGTTTCACCTGCCCGGACCCGCGTGAGCGCCGGTGCGGTAGCCGTGGGCCGGCGCCCCGGAGCGCGGAGCTGATGGCGAGCCGCCGTGACCTGCAGCAGGAGGAGGTGCGCTTTCGCGTGCTGCGGCTCCTCAATGACAATCCCGATCTCTCGACGCGCCAGATCGCCGATGCGGTCGGAATATCCAATGGATCAGCCTATTATTGCCTCAATGCGTTGATGCAGAAAGGGCTCGTCAAGATCGGCAATTTCCGCGCCTCCGATCACAAGGGGCGCTATGCCTATGTGCTCACGCCGCGCGGCCTGCGGGAGAAAACGCAGCTGACGGCAAAGTTTCTCGAGCGCAAGCTTGCGGAATATGAGGCCCTGAAGGCCGAGATCGCCGCCCTTGAGGATGAGGTCGGCGAGGCCCTGCCTGCCCGCCGTTTGGGACGGGGGTGAGGGCTGATGAGAGCTGGGGTTATCGTGAGTTGCACTAAAATGGTGAGATTTAGTGATGAGAAGCCGGTTTTGTGTTGATGATTTGTTGGGGTCGGTCAGTTTTGTTGACGTTTTCTGATGAGCAAGTGTCTGATAGTAAAAGTTGGCGCAATTTGGGGGCAAGCCTTCAGGTTGCCGAGCAGCCGGCGGGACGATAAAAATCGTAACTTTGTGTTGAGCAATTTTATGGGCTCTTCTTGTCTTCGCATATTTGTTCACAGCAAGTGCGGAAGCTTATGAGAAAGACGTGTGGGTTCAGGGTGATGGGGGGTAGCCTTCTGTACCATGACCTGTGTGAAGGTTGGCGGTGCCACTCGTCCGAGGTTTTGACGCTACATCTCCCTCGGTAACCCTGTCCGCAATCATGGCTTGCCGAAATTCAGCGTTCGACGTAAATCGCGCCTCAGGCTCCCGTACGGCCGCCAGTTCCTGCGAAGCAGTTGCAAAATTATGACGAAACCATTCCGTGGCCGTAGGAAGCGGATGGGGCAATTTGATTATGGAAGGACTTAGATGAACGCCAATTCTCACGGTGTCGTTGCGGAGCAACTGCTTGAAAGGCTGGAAACTAGGGCGGCAACTATAGGCATTTTGGGCCTGGGGTACGTTGGTCAGCCATTGGCCTTGCGGTATGCCCAACTTGGTTACAGGGTGCTAGGCTTCGACATTGATGCCGAGAAAGTTGATCAACTAAATGCAGGTCATTCGAATATTGAGCATATTGATGATGCAGATATCGCAGCCGCAAATGAATCCGGAATGACATGTACCGATGATTTCAGTAGGGCGTTGGAAGTGGATGCACTGATCCTGTGTGTCCCGACCCCGCTGAACAAATACCGAGAACCAGATCTGAGTTATGTCATCAGCACTACTGATTCGATCGTCCCGTATTTGCGTCCTGGTCAGATCGTCTCCCTGGAAAGCACTACCTATCCTGGCACTACAGAGGAAGAACTGCTGCCACGTTTGACTTCTGGGGGCCTGACCGTCGGCGAAGACATCTTCTTGGTCTACTCGCCCGAGCGTGAAGACCCTGGTAATGTCAACTTCACCACGAACACAATTCCTAAGGTTGTCGGCGGGCACACGGCGACCTGCCTAGAGGTCGGGAAGGCACTCTATGGTCAGGCGATCGACAGAATTGTGTCCGTCACATCGACCAAAGCAGCAGAAATGACAAAACTTCTCGAAAACATCCACCGCGCCGTCAACATCGGACTGGTGAACGAAATGAAGATTGTTGCCGACCGTATGGGTATCGACATTTTCGAGGTGATCGATGCTGCAGCCACCAAGCCTTTTGGCTTTACTGCCTATTACCCTGGTCCTGGACTTGGAGGTCATTGTATCCCGATCGACCCATTCTATTTGACTTGGAAAGCACGCGAGTATGGCCTGCATACCCGCTTCATAGAGCTGTCTGGTGAAATCAACCGTGCTATGCCCGAATATGTGGTTGGAAAGACGGTTAAGGCGCTGAACGAGCGTCGCAAGTCTTTGATGGGCAGCAAGGTTCTGGTGCTAGGCATAGCCTATAAGAAGAATGTCGACGATATGCGCGAAAGTCCGTCGGTCGAGGTAATGGAACTTCTGCGTGAAAATGGGGCTGATGTTGCCTATTCAGACCCGCATGTGCCGGTGTTTCCGAAAATGCGCGAGCACGAGTTCGACCTATCGTCGGTCGCGCTGACCCCGGAAAACTTAGCTAGTTTTGACGCAGTGGTCCTGACCACCGACCACGCGAAATTCGACTATGACATGATTCGTGCCAACGCGCAGGTCATCATTGACAGTCGCGGGGTCTATCGCACCTCGGCGGAAAACATTGTAAAGGCCTAAGACTATGAAGAACTTTGCCCTCATCGGTGCCGCGGGTTATATCGCCCCCCGGCACATGAAAGCGATCCGCGACACCGGCAACGAACTGGTCGCAGCGATGGATGTGAACGACTCCGTCGGGATCATCGACAGCCATTTCCCCGAAGCGCAGTTCTTTACCGATTTCGAAATGTTTGACGCCCATGTGAAGGCGGACCGCCGCGCGGGGCGGGGGTTGGACTATGTTTCTATCGCTTCGCCAAATTTCCTTCATTCTGCGCACATGCAATGGGCGCTGCGGGCGGGCTCGGATGCGATCTGCGAAAAGCCGTTGGTGCTGCACCCTGAGCAGATCGATGATCTGAAGGCGATCGAGGCTGACACCGGCCGCAAGATCCACACCATTCTTCAGCTGCGGCTGCATCCTGCTATCCTCGCCCTGCGCGACAGGGTGGCCCGGATGCCTAAAGGTGAAAAAGTCGATGTCGATTTGACCTACATCACTTCGCGTGGAAATTGGTATCTGAAAAGTTGGAAGGGGCTGACCGAGAAATCCGGTGGCATAGCCACCAACATAGGCGTGCATTTCTATGATATGCTGCATTTCGTGTATGGCGCAGTGCAAGAAAACATCGTCCACCTGAACACGCCGACCAAGGCTGCAGGTTACTTGGAATACGAACGCGCGCGCGTACGCTGGTTCCTATCGCTTGATGTGAACGACGTGCCTGCCGAGGAGCGCGCCAAGGGCAAACGTACATTCCGTGCGGTAATCGCTGATGGTGCGAATCTGGAATTCTCGGACGGGTTCACCGAATTGCACACCAAGATCTACGAAGACATCCTGTCGGGTGGCGGTTTTGGGGTCGAAGATAACCGCGTGGCCATCGAGACTGTCTCAACCATACGCACCGCTCCGATTGCCCCGGTTGGTGATCTGACCCACCCCTTCGTGCAGTAGTAATGATGAGTCACTACCAGCATCCCAGCGCTATCGTAGATGATGGTGCGAAAATCGGCGAAGGCAGTCGCATCTGGCATTTCGTACACGTCTGCGGTGGAGCCCGGATCGGCGCAGGCGTGTCCTTGGGCCAAAACGTGTTTGTTGGAAACAAGGTCGTCATCGGCGATCGCTGCAAGGTGCAGAACAACGTTTCGGTCTATGATAATGTGACTTTGGAAGAGGGCGTGTTTTGTGGCCCTTCCATGGTATTCACGAACGTCTACAATCCACGCAGCTTGATCGAGCGCAAGGACCAGTATCGTGACACGCTGGTTAAGCGTGGCGCAACACTGGGAGCAAACTGCACAATCGTTTGCGGTGTCACGATCGGGGAATATGCGTTTGTTGGTGCAGGTGCGGTGATCAACAAAGACGTGTCCGACTACGCTCTGGTGCTAGGCCTCCCAGGTCGCCAAATGGGTTGGATGAGCGCCTACGGCGAGCGGCTTGATCTACCATTGTATGGTGAGGGTAGTGCGACCTGCGCTCATACCGGCGATATCTATTCCCTAACCGGGGCGATCGTGACCCGCCAGGAGGCCTCTGCAACATGATCCCGTTCATTGACCTAGCTGCGCAGCAAGATTACTTGCGCGCTGACATAGAAGCCAGGATTGCTGCAGTTCTAGCTCATGGCGAGTATATCCTTGGTCCTGAAGTTGCCGAGCTCGAGGAAAAACTGTCCGACTACACTGGCGCGGCTCATTGCATCAGCGTCGCCAACGGCACCGACGCACTGCAAATCGCACTGATGGCGCTGGGTGTTGGTCCCGGCGATGAAGTAATCACCCCCGGCTTCAGCTACATAGCAACTGCCGAGGCAGCCAAGGTTCTGGGAGCCAACGTTGTTTACGTCGATATCGACCCAGTCAGCTACAACTTGGACCCTGCGCTGCTTGAGGCGGCAATCACACCGCAAACAAAGGCGATCATTCCGGTCTCGCTTTACGGCCAACCCGCCGATTTCGACATCATTAACGCAATCGCTGCAAGGCACAGCTTGCCTGTGATCGAGGATGCCGCACAAAGTTTTGGCGCCAGTTACAAGGGCCGTAGGTCCTGCAACCTTAGCACCATTGCCTGCACTAGTTTTTTTCCATCTAAACCACTGGGGTGCTATGGAGATGGCGGCGCAATTTTCACGTCTGATCCGGAACTGGGAAAGGTTATCCGCCAGATTGCTCGACACGGTCAGGAAAAGCGGTATCATCACGTACGCGTCGGTGTGAACTCGCGTCTCGATACGCTGCAAGCGGCGATCCTCCTACCCAAACTGGAAGTGCTTGATGAGGAGATTTTGGCGCGCCAGCAGTTGGCCGAGGCCTATTCCGCTGCGCTGTCGCCACTGGGGATCGTTCCCCCGCACGTCGCGTACGGTAATAAGAGTGCTTGGGCGCAATATACCATACGAGTTGAAAACCGCGTCCATGTACAATCAGTATTAGAGAGACGCGGCGTGCCCACCGCGGTGCATTACCCGTTGCCTTTGAACCAGCAACCGGCTGTGGCTGACCCTGAGGCGGTATTGCCTCAAGGTGATGCTGCCGCCCAGGCGGTGATGAGCCTGCCGATGCACCCATACATGTCTGCGTCGGACCGGGGGCTGGTGGTCGCGGGTCTGAACGAGGCGCTGAGCTTGTGAAGAAATGTTAGGAGCAAAAACTGTGTGACGCACTGGCAACTTTGTTGCTAACGCATCGCGCGACGGTTTTTGTTCTTGATTGTTTATGCTCCGCGCATTGTGTTGAAAAGACTTGAATAATTCGTTCTTACAACTCAACCTGCGTTCTAACGCCTCGTGAAAATTTGGTTGGGAAAAGAGCGCCAATGCGGGACTAGAAGAAGAGATATGAGACGTACCTATGGTTGAGATACTGACAGTCATTGGCGCCCGCCCGCAGTTTATAAAAGCCGCCGCAGTCTCTAGAATGATCGCGGCCCAGTCCGGTCTTTGCGAGAGGCTGCTACACACTGGCCAGCACTTCGACACAAACATGTCAGACGTGTTTTTTGAGGAAATGGGCATACCCGCGCCGACGCACCACTTAGGCGTCGCTGGTGGTAGCCATGGCGAGATGACCGGCCGGATGCTGGAAGGGATCGAGCAGGTGCTACTCGAGACCAGGCCAGACGTGGTGATGGTCTATGGTGATACTAATTCGACCGTTGCCGGTGCGCTTGCAGCCTCAAAACTTCATATTCCGGTCGCCCATGTCGAGGCCGGGCTACGTTCCTTCAACCGGCGCATGCCGGAAGAACTCAATCGTATCCTCACAGATCATTGCTCAGACCTATTATTCACACCGACCAGCACGGCTACCAATAACCTGCGAGCGGAGGGAGTGCCTTTTGAGCGTATTCTGCAAGTAGGAGACGTGATGTATGATGCGGCGAGGCACTTTGGCGCTCTGGTGGCCGAACGCGATTTTTCAAAACTGACCGGCTTCGACGCAGGCGTGCCTTTTGTACTGGCCACCGTGCACCGGCAAGAAAACACCGATGACCCAGAGCGGCTTGCTGTGATCATCGAAGGGCTAGCGGCGGTCACCGACACCCTGCCTGTAGCTCTCCCCCTGCACCCCCGCACTCGCGGTCGGCTGCAAAACGCCGGTTTAGGCGCGGCACTTGAGCGCCTCACCCTGCTTGAGCCACTGGGCTACCTCGACATGGTGGTGTTGGAGAAGAATGCTGCGCTTATCGCCACTGATAGCGGCGGTGTACAAAAGGAGGCGTTTTTCCACGGCGTTCCTTGCGTGACCCTGCGTGACGAGACTGAGTGGGTCGAACTTGTTGATGCAGGCTGGAACCGCTTGGTTCCTCCGCTGTCAGTGAACGCGGTCAGTAGTGCCGTGCACGAGGCGCTCGGTTCGAAGGGAAAAGCGGTCGCCCCTTATGGTGACGGCAATGCATCGGCACAGATCATAGCAAGTCTCGTAGAGGTGGCCTCTCGGTGAAAACCATCTGGATCATCAATCAGGATGGTTCCACTCCTGAGACAGGCTATGGAGGCCGGCACCATTATTTTGCGCAGGAACTTGGGCGGCGCGGCTACCGTGTATATTTTGTGATCGCGAGCTGGCACCACCTGCTGACCAACGTCGACACCCGACTGCCGCGCATGGAAGTGCGTGACTCGTACACTGTGGTCCGCGTACCGGTGATCAGATACCGCCATGCGCAGTCGAAGTTGCGAGTGATCAACTGGGAGATATTTCGCTTCCGCCTTCCTGGGCTTCTACGGCAAATTCCCCATCCACCGGACGTCATATACTATTCTTCTCTGTCGCTGGTCGGCTCACTCGGCGCCGAGAAACTCGCACGGCGTACCGGGGCGAGGCTGGTTTTTGAGGTGCGGGACATCTGGCCCTTATCGCTGCAAGTTCTACGCGGGGTTCCCGACTCCCACCCATACGTACGTTACTTGCGCGGCATCGAGTTGCGCGCCTACGCTCGGGCCGACGCGGTAATTTCTAACCTGCGCAATGCCCTCGACCACATGGTCGAGTCCGGGATGGATGCCAATAAGTTCACTTGGATCCCCAATGGTGTGTCGCGTGAGGAAAAGGCAACACCTGAGTCACTCCCCGCGCATATTGCTGCAAGACTACCCAATGATAAGTTCATCGTCGGCTATACTGGTTCTTTAAACACTGCCAACGCGCCCTTTACGCTCGTTGAAGCCGCTGATCTTCTGCGTGAGTACCGTGACATTGCATTTGTAATTGTCGGTAAGGGTAGCGAGCAGGCGAAGCTCGCGCAGATGATAAGTGACCGCGGTCTCGACGCGGTGAAATTGATCGAGGCGATTCCAAAGCTTCAGGTGCCGACCATGCTCGCTTCATTTGACGCCTGTTATATTGGGCTACACTCTAAGCCCTTGTTTCGGTACGGAGTATCGCCCAATAAGCTGTTTGACTACCTCGCATCAGGGCGTCCTATCCTTTATGGCATCGACAGCGGTGACTACCGTCCAGTTGAAGAGGCCGGCGCTGGATTCCACGTAGCGCCAGAAAATCCGGAGGCTCTTGCCGAAGCCATTCTACACCTCAAGTCGCTCCCTGCAGAGGAGCGTGCCGATATGGGACGGCGCGGCATCGACACCGTCGAAAACGAGTACACATACGAGGAGCTCACCGATACACTGGAGACAGTGCTTTTCCCGGAGGTCTCGGTGTGAAATCCTTCTGGCGAGTAGTTGAGCCGCCCCGAATCGACGGAGCTTACGTGGCATTCGGGTGGTTGAAGGCCTGCCCATGCGTATGAAGCCAACCTCAGCCATCGGTATTGTGAACCTCCCAAACAGCAATGTTGCAAGTTGGGTCCATTTTTTGAATCATAACGGATATGCCTGCGATGTATTGAGAAAGCCGGACGATATTGTGGGCCATGACACCATTATCTTGCCGGGCGTGGGCCATTTCAGTAATGGTGCGGCATATTTGTGGGATACTGGCCTTGGCGATGCGTTGATGGCGCTTCACGCCACGGGGGGAGTGAAAATTATAGGCATTTGTCTCGGCATGCATCTACTGTACGAAGGCTCCTGCGAAGGAAGCGGTACCGGGCTTGGAATTTTCAAGGGTGAAGTTTTGGCACTATCCAAAATGACGGACCGCTCCACCAACATTGGCTGGGGCCACGTTGATATTCGCGAAATTGGACGTCAAAAGGTGTACTTCAACCATTCATTCTATGTTCCTCCGAACCGCGAAGAAACTATCGCTCACTTCACCTATCGCGACCTCCGGTTTAGTGCGATGGTACGCGGCAGAAATACATTTGGCATACAGTTCCATCCAGAAAAATCCTATACTGGCGGTTTGAAAATCCTTCGGACGTTGTTTCATGAAGCCTAACTTGAAGCGCCGAATTCCCTCGCTTCTGCTTGACGGACCTCACGCGGCAAAAAGCTTCGAATTTACTGACTGGCAATACGTTGGTGACCCAGTGCAAATTGCACGATTGTTTTCGGAGAAAGAAGTCGACGAATTGATCGTTCTAGATCCGTCGGTAAGCCGTGACGGCCGCGCGATCAACAAGCGTTTACTTGAAAAAATAGCCCAACAGTTTCATGGCCCAATTACCTATGGCGGTGGAGTGCGCGATCCTGCAACCGCGCGAATGATCGTAGGTCTTGGTTTTGAAAAAGTAGCGCTCAACCGCGTTAGTACCGCCGCCGATCCGGCCGCGATTAGCGAGCTGAGCGCGGCAATCGGCGAACAGGCGATCACCTTGGTCATTGACATTATCACTACGTGCGGCGCGCTGGCACTGTACGATTACCGAAACGGAAGATCCGTCCCGATCAGTCCTGATGAGCTGCTTGTTCAAGTCAACGCCGCACAAGTTGGCGAGGTTGTATTGCAATTCGTCGATCGCGACGGCACTTCCGCGGGACTTGAGCGTATGATCACCCGTGAAATTGCCTCACGCGCCAAGCGGCAGGTTGTGGTCTCCGGTGGTGCCGAAAGCTACGAAGCAGTGGCTGCGTATTTGCAAGACAGTCCAGTCTCAGGTGTCATCGCATCAAGTTTGTATACTTTCTTCCCGCAAACCCGAAGCGTGCTGATAAACTATGGCTGAAACCGTTTGCTTTAACTGCGTTCTCGATAGCACCGTAGACGAGCTAACGCTGGTCGACGGTGTCTGCCAATATTGTCGCGGCTACCGAGAGCTCGAAAATCAAATAAACGATTTTGACATCAATTCATATGGTGCGAAGCTTGTTGAAACACTTCGCAGAACCTCGAAAGATCCCGACTACGATTGCATTGTTGGGATTAGCGGCGGGTTAGACTCGAGCTATCTTCTAACTTGGTTGGTCTCGATTGGTGTACGTCCATATGTGTTGCATATCGACACTTGCTGGGACGGGGAAGTGGCGACGCGCAACATTTACAACCTTGTGAATACGCTCGGGCTGAAACTTAACACTAGAGTGATTGACTGGGGAGATCTGAAGATCGCGCAGCGGGCCTTTTTTAAGGCTAACCTGATAGACTGCGACGTTCCACAGGACCATTGCTTCACGTCGGTGCTTTCCAGCGTTGCGCGCAATAGTGGTATTCGGAATGTGATCTCGGGACACAATCTGTTTATGGAATACGTGTTGCCGGTCAGTTGGTCCTACAATTCAAATGATGCTCGCCATATCCGAGACGTGGTATGGAGGCAGGAGGCTAAGCGGCTAGTGAACTTTCCTTATATGTCGCCAACGTATAATTACATTGGGCGCAAGATCGCCAAGAGCATTATCGCGCACCGCCCCTTCCTTTACCACCGGTTTGACATTCATGCGACAAAGGAGATGATGAATAAAAAATTCGGTTGGGAAGATTACGGCGGCAAACATTATGAGAGCGAGTTCACGAAGTTTTTTCAAGGAGATTACCTAGTTGAGAAATTCGGGATCGACAAACGCAAAGCGCATTATTCCAACCTGATACTGTCTGGCCAAATGACGCGCGATGAGGCCGTTGCCGCGATGGAAAAACCCACGATGACTGAACTTGAACGCTTCCGGTTGCGCACGCTGGTTCGCAACAAGCTTGATTTTGATGATACCGAATGGGTTAATCTGTTTTCGCCTACCAAGGCCGCGCATGCCGATTACAAAAGCTCGCATTTTCTCAAATTGCAGAAAATTCTGTTCAAATGAGCTGGTTTCTCGCAATCGCCGAAACCCTGCAATATGTTCCTACGCCGCTTGGGAGGGCACTGCGGGCTGCCTTCTACAGGGGTACGCTGGCGCATGTCGGCGAAGATGTACAGTTTCACCTCGGGTCCATCGTTACCGACCGGCGTACGCGCATCGGGGCGGCCAGCCGTATTGGTCCAAGCTGTTCGGTGGGCTACGCAGAGATCGGCGCGCGCGTGCTATTTGCCCAGTCGATCCATGTGCTCTCTGGGCGCCACCAACACACGAACGGTTCAGTATTGAAATGCGTGCGCATCGGCGACGATAGCTGGATCGGCGCGGGTGCCGTGATAATGGGTAGTGTTGGCGAGGGCTCGATAGTCGGAGCAGGTGCGGTGGTGACTAAAGATTACGGTGCGGACCATATCCTAGTTGGCAACCCTGCAAGGCCGAAATGATCGTAGCCTTCCATCTTGCAAATACTAATGAAAGCTCGCCCGCCTACAAAAGGCTTTCAGCGCTGAAGACGGCATTCGAGGAGGCCGGGACTGCAACTGTCTGGGCGCACGAGCCGGGCGGTGACAAGGCCGATCTCGATTATTTCTCCTACCCGCCGTTTCCTCGGCTCAAAGATTTGCCAAGGCTCTTGCTAGCGCGCAGGCCCTATGTGCTAGAGTACCGGGACGGCTGGGCCCTTGCAATCTCCACCGGTTACGGGAACACGGTTCCAGCCAAGCGCGCAAAAGCTTTGCTCGTTGGGCTGATTGAGGCGGCCCTGCGCCTGCGTGCTTACCGAGTGGTCACTGTGACCCCGGGGCTACTGCGATGGCATGGTGTAGCGCGGACAATTCTATTGCCTAATGGCAGCGAAATTGACTTTTCGGTTCCGCGCCGCGATGTGGATCTATCGAAAAATGTGCTCAACGTGGTATGCTTTGGCAAGTTTCTCTCTTATGGTCATAGCAACGTGATGGCCGCGCTTGAGACGCTCTCGCGCCGCTACGAAGACAAGACGCTTAACATCCACGTCTATTCTGGCGTCTCGGAAGAGACCGATTTAGAACACCAATTTGCCAATATAATTGTCACCCGGAAAGATCCGGTGCGCCCGACCTCTCTAATTGACTTTTTCGCCTGCTACGACCTCGGCCTCGCGATCATCCGCGACCCTGATTACGACTTCGGTACAAAGATCTTCGACTATGCCCAAGCAGGGCTTCCCATTGTCGATTACTTCGACGTCTACAGCGATATCAAGACCTTCTTCGCTGGTGCCTTCGATACTGACGCGGCTCCCGTCATCCAGCCCGATTATTCTCGCGCTGCAATGCTTGCAACTTACGATGTGGCGGGCTTCGCCAGTGGACTCGAAAAATGAAGCTGCGCGGTCGAACCTTCGGTGACTTCATTGTCCTTATGGGCGGTAACGGCGCCTCGCAAGTTATCAACGCTATTGGCTTTTCATTGATTTACGCTCGGTTTTCCGATGCTGTCGCGGCGCAATATTTCCTTGTGCTATCGCAAAGCGGCGTAGTTGTCACGTTGGCCACACTGCGCATTGAACAGGCCGCGCTCATCGATTTGGAGAACGCAGGCGACATAATGCGACTTTCTGTTCTGTTGGCCTTCGTCACCAACTTAATTGTCTTTGCAGTTCACCTGCTTGTGTCGGGCGAGAACATGGGGATGTCGTTCCAGTTTGGCCTACTAAACTTTCTCTGGACCCTGTTCGGCATCGGTGTGGTGAAACTCCTCTTGGAAAAACGCACGCGCATCCTGTCGGTTGCGCGGCTATTGCAGTCGCTCTCCTTCCTCGTTTTGGTCTCGCTCGCAGCCTTTGGCAGCGTCTCGGTGCCACTCCTGCTTGCGTTGGCGATGTCTTACCTGCTGCCGGTGCTCTTCTTGTTGAAACTGGCGGATTTCGCGATTTTCCGGCTTGACTTCGCGCGCATCCGATGGATTCTCAGCCGTCACCGCGCTTATGTCTTTTTTGATATGCCCTCAGGGCTCATCTCGAACGTCACTAGCGTGATCCCACTCTGGCTGATTGCAGGCAATTACGGCGATGGCGCCACTGCCGCTTTCGGCTTCGCCGCAAGAGTGATACATGCGCCCTTCAATCTCGTCTCTTCTGCGGTTCGCGAGAAATACAAATCCGACAGCGTCGGCCTCGCGGCAACAGCATTTCATGAGCTGCACCATACTTACGAGCGCGGGCTGGCGCTGGCTACGCTGCCGATCGCGCTCATTGGGGCGTTGGCAATTTGGCTGACCCCTTTCGATAGCACTCAGATTTTCGTTTTCTCAGCTCTATTCGTGATCTCGCTGTTTCGCTTCAACGTTTCATCAATCAGCTTCTTGATCTACGTGAAGGGACGCATTCAGCTTGATCTCGGTCTGCACCTTGGACTGCTCGCTGCCATGGGAGCGCTCTGGCTCATCACATCATTTGTCGGATTCGAGCTATTCGTGATAGCCTTTTCGTCAATAATGGCGCTGTTCTACGTCGTTTACAAACTAGTTATCAACTGGCTCCTGCGAGTGACAGCGGACAGGGAAGATTATACATGATAGATCGGATCCGCGGTTTTATTCGGGTCATGGCGCTACGCAGACAAAGTCGAGGCAGCATCAACCCAATCCGCGCTAAACACGCCGTTTTTCAGAAACTCATCGGCGTAAACCGGCAAGCCTATTGGCCGATGCATAATTCGTCGACCGTGGTCGGGGTGGATAATGTCTATCTCGGGCGCGACGTGGCGCCGGGTTACATGGCGGGGTGCTACGTGCAGGGAATTGGCCGAATATATATCGGTGATTATACCGAAATCTCGGGAAACGTCGCAATTCTCACGGCAAATCACGACTTTGAGGACCTCACACAGCACGTCGTGAAGGACGTGATGATAGGTGCTTATTGTTGGCTTGGGTTCAATTCAGTGGTGCTTCCTGGCATTACGTTGGGAGATCATACAGTGGTGGCAGCGGGCGCAGTGGTGACCAAGTCTTTTCCTGATGGCCGAGTGGTGCTCGCGGGCAATCCGGCCAAGGTGATAAAAGCCCTCGACATTACCCCGCCGAGGCAGCGCGATTATACTAACCACGGTTTTCTGACCGAGACAGAGTATAATATCTTGGTGGCAGCACGTCGTGTCTGATGCAAAAACATGCTCAGTAACCGAGAAAATCGTGCAACCGTTGGAGCTATCTGGCAAGTCTGAAATGTTCAATGTTCGCCATTTCTCCCTTATTTTTCTGTTGCTCATGCCTGGTGTATCGACCAGATTCATGTCGTTGATACCCATTGCCGCTTTCCTATTGCTGACAACGATGCGCGGGTCAATTCGGGTCCGGATGGTGATCGTCCCAGTAGGGATTTTGGCGCTGTCACTGTTGTTCGCTATGTTTCGAGAAATATCCGGGGTCTCAAGCGTTAGCATTCGCGATCTCACTGAGGTCATACGCCTTCTGGCGCTTCTTTGCACCTTTGCTTTGGTAATGGGCTCGACCGAAGGACAGTTCGCAAGGCGGCTTCTGCTTGCCGTTCTCTTGGCTGATTTTATCCTTAGCCTTAGTCAATTAAAGATTCTGCCAGGTGGCATCGCCAGCGCTCTTAGCCGATTCTACCAGTCGGATTATCATTTCGAAAACGCGCTTGGCATCAGCAAGCGAGCCCTAGGGTTGTTCACTGATCCAACGACCCATGGCCTTGCCATGGGGCTCGTGGCGTTATTGTTTTTCAGCGATACCATAAACAAGAAAGGCCGAGGCAGCACTGTGGGGCTAGTGATCTCCCTGTCACTAGTCGTTTTGGCGCAGTCGCAGACGGCTTTCATCGCCACGGTGATAGGTATGTTTACTTTTTTTTTAGTCCACTTCGTCAGCGGGCCTAAGTTGCGGGCCGTTATAATACTCGCAGTTCTGTTCGGTGGCGCGATTGTCCTGCTCGTGCACTTTGCAGAGCGGCTCAGGTACCTAGTTCTTCTGTTTCAGGTTGGACTTAAACGGAATTCTTTCCAGCGCAGAGTTCTGAAAAGCGAGGACTCTTTGGACTTGATGCACGATGAGCCCATCGGGATGCTGCTAGGCTGGGGCAAGAACTATCTCGGCAGCACATCAGCTGCACTCGACAATGAGTATTTGTTTGTCTACCTGGTTTATGGCTTACCTGGCGTGTTTCTATTCCTTGCTTTGCTCCTCGCTATTTTGGTTTATGCGATTCTCACCAAGCAGCATGTGCTGCTGGCCGCCACTATGTTTGGCGTCATCGCTGCCTATCCAGCAAGTTTCTTTACCAATCTTAAGACTTTTACAATATATTGCATCGTGATTAGCGCCACAATCGCCACCAATAAAGTGCCGGTGCTCCTGGCTCGATTGCGATAGGAGGCGGCATGCGAATTGCGCTTCTCTCACCGGGGTCGAGTATTCATACACGCCGCTGGGCCAATGGACTATCGGCGGCAGGACACGAGGTGTATGTGCTTTCGGTAAACCCCTTTCAGAATGGCTATAACCCTGCAGTCACCTGTGAACGGTTGCCATTCTGCGCGCCCGCCGGTTACCTTTTGAACCGGTCAGCTTTGCGCCGGACGATTGATCGGATTGCCCCTAAAGTGGTCAACGTTCACTATGCGTCGTCAAATGCATTTCTCGCCCGCGCTTTGCTGCCTATGCCGCTACTTGTTTCAGTCTGGGGGTCGGATGTCTTCGAGTTTCCAGAACGCTCCATTTTACACCGGCGGCTTTTAGTGGGCAATCTCGCAAAAGCCACCCGAATCTCCTCGACCAGTGTCACGATGGCAGCGCGGGTGCAGCGCATACTTCCAGGTGCAGCAGTGGATGTTGTTCCTTTTGGCGTTGATACTGAATTGTTTGCGCCCCGCCCTGCTCGTCCACCGCGAGACACCATCACAATTGGTACGATAAAGGGGCTCGACCCGAGGTACGGGATTGATGTCCTGATGCGGGCCTTTAAGCAGACTCGCGAAGAGATCGGTTCTGCTCCTAGGTTGCGCTTACGGATCATTGGTGACGGTCCACAACGCGATGATTTGAGGGCTCTAGCTCGCAGGCTTCAAATCGATGATGTTACCAGTTTTGAGGGGCATATAAACCACGACGCGGTCCCCGCGGCGCTGCGTGAGATCGATATTTTTGCCAATCTTAGTCGATCTGAGAGCTTCGGGGTGTCGATTCTCGAGGCGGGGGCCTGCGGGGTACCGGTGGTGGTTTCAGACGCTCCCGGCCCAGCCGAGGTCACCCGGCACGGTGAGACAGGGTACATTACCCCGATCGATGATGCCAAGGCTGTGGCCCGTGCATTTGCCTCGCTCATTAACTCCCCTGAAAAGCGCGCGATCATGGGAAGCGCTGGGCGGGCC
Organism: Marivivens sp.; assembly: GCA_017643845.1. Classification (GTDB taxonomy): domain Bacteria; phylum Pseudomonadota; class Alphaproteobacteria; order Rhodobacterales; family Rhodobacteraceae; genus JAEPMR01. The sequence goes on from JAEPMR010000027.1 coordinate 26,273, forward strand.
CTCGTTATTCAGGAATACAGCTGGAACCGGTCCGTCAAACTAATGCAAGCTTCCTACACAAATACAATCGCCGATTACGCCAATTCCTGTCAAAGGTTCGGATAATAGCCAAAAAACGCTCTTACTTTATTGTTGTGTTTGGGCGCGACGATGACCCGTGATTGTATAGTTTACTCTAGAGGATCCAAATTCGTTTGTTTAGGGGGGCATTGAAATAATTGCATCTTCAATCGGCAATTTGACCATATCGAGGACGGGAATGAAAATAGCAGTAGCAGGATTGGGTTACGTTGGACTCTCAAATGCTGTGCTCTTGGCGCAGCAGCATTTGGTTGTCGCGACTGATATTTCTTGGACACGCGTAGATGCTGTCAATTCTAGGCAATCCCCAATCAATGATCCTGAGTTAGCAGGTTTCCTCTCCCAAAAGTCAATCAAACTAGAGGCGACGACTTTCCCCGAACAGACATATGTTGATGCTGACTTCATCATTGTTGCGACGCCAACTAATTACGACCCGGAAACCGATAAGTTTAATACCGCTTCTGTCGAGGAGGTGGTCGCTGAGGCGCTTAGTGTGAACCCGCAGGCGACTATTGTTATCAGGTCTACAGTACCAGTCGGTTTTGTCGAAGAACTCAGGAGGCGCCATGAAACAGACTGTATCTTATTCGCGCCGGAATTTTTGCGTGAGGGCCGTGCTCTGTATGACAACCTGTATCCAAGCCGCATTGTCGTTGGGGATAAATCTGAACGTGCGCGTCAATTCGCAGATCTTCTAGTACAAGCAGCCGTAGCGAAAGACATTCCAGTATTACTTACCAACCCCACAGAAGCGGAATCAATAAAGCTGTTCGCCAATACCTATCTTGCTCTGCGGGTCGCTTTCTTCAATGAGCTTGATAGCTTCGCCGTTAGTCGAGACCTGGATACGCGCCAGATCATTGAAGGCGTGGGGCTCGACCCGCGGATTGGATCTTACTACAATAATCCTTCCTTCGGTTACGGTGGCTATTGCTTGCCAAAGGATACGAAACAACTCTTGGCAAATTATGCAGATGTCCCGCAGAATTTGATTTCTGCGGTGGTGGACGCCAATCGAAGTCGCAAGGATTTCCTCGCTGAGCAGGTAATTGCGCGAAATCCAAAAGTCGTGGGTGTTTACCGATTGGTTATGAAGTCGGGTAGTGACAACTTTCGGCAATCATCCGTTCAAGGCATTATGAAACGCATCAAGGCCAAGGGAATTGAGGTCATCGTTTATGAACCAGCTCTTCATGATGATCAGTTCTTTGGGTCTCGCGTGGAGAGAGATCTCGCAAAATTTAAATCTGACTCGGAGATCATAATCACAAACCGACGAAGCCAAGAGCTGGCGGACGTTGAGAGTAAGGTCTTTACAAGAGATATTTTCGGATCAGACTGATGGTGTGCTACTGGCTACCTAGAGATTGAGTAGCATGCCTGAAGGCCCAATTCTTAAGAAGGGCGCTCTCTAGTGGAGCGCCCTTTGTCATTCTACATCAAGCAAGTGCGAGGTTGATCGCGCTCTCGCGACCGTCGCGGCCGGCTTCGACGTCAAACGTGACTTTCTGATCATCGGCGAGGCCGGTCAGGCCGGAACGCTCGACTTGGGAGATGTGAACAAACACATCTTTGCCGCCGCTCTCGGGCGCGATAAAGCCGAAGCCTTTGGTAGAATTGAACCATTTCACTGTGCCATTGGCCATGTGATTATTCCTTTTATGTAGCGCTGCCCACGACATGCGGCAGCCTGGCTTCTCACGACGGTGTCGAACGCTGTGAGCCGATAAAGGAAAACAGAGGGTCGAATGGAGGTCAGTAGCTCTACGCGCCTAGCATCGCAGTTCCATTATCGCAAGGCTGGCGATCATGCGGACGGCAGATTTCGTCGCTTGCTGCGTCTCTGATGTATATTAGAGACAAAGTGGGGCTGTCGGCTTCATCAAGAGCCATGAACACCAACTCTTATGCCTACTTCATTCCCAAACATTATGTTCGGCGCATTGAACATAGCGCGCAACGACGTCTGTCGTCTTCCAGCCACCCGCACGCATGATCGCGCTCATATCGAGCCCACGCATCATCAATTCCTGAGCGGCACCAATGCGCAGTGAGTGTCCCGAGATTTCATCGACCTCGTCGGCGGCTTTCCCGGCATCGCGCGCGGCGGACTTGATGATCAGGCGAATTTGCGATGTGCTCAGCGGGCGATCCATACAGGTGTAGTTGGCAATCGGGCAAAAGAGCCAGGGGATCCTATTGTCCTTGGCTTCAAGCCATGTCTCGAGCAATTGCGCGGATCGGCGGCTTCCAAATGCTGTGCGCCCAAGACCTAGCTGATCATTCTTGCTGCGTCGGATCAGACCTTGAACTGTTCCGTCAGCCAGAAATGCAATATCCTCTTCCCGTAGGGCCGAGAGTTCCGAGCGCCGCGTGAGAAAGTCAAAGCCTAGAGAGAGGAGTGCGCGGTTGCGGATACCGTGCAGAGTTTCTTGTTGGCTTTCGAGCATTTCGACCAGCGTGTCATGTGAAATCCCCAGCACCTGTCTGGGGCGATTGGGTTTCGAGCGTTTGAATCGCCGGATTGCGATCTGCGCCTCTGCTGAGGCGCAGGGATCGGGATGGCCAAAGAGCGCATGGATCTTGCGGATGCTGTAGAGGCGCCGCTCCACTGTCGCGACGGCTCTTTCGGCTTCTGCTTCCAGATAACTGGTAATAGCCGAGGCGTTTGCAGGGAGGGCCGTTTCGCCATTTTCTGCACACCACTTAAGAAACTTGCCCAGATCGGTGCGATATGCACGTAATGTCGCCGGCGCGTAGGCGCCATCGAGGTGTTCCAAGAGAGATTCAATGTCCATTTTACAATACCAAATTCAGCATATGTCCGAAAATAGGACAAATTTGAGGCGGAGTCAATGATTACTTCCGAACAAATTCGTATGGCGCGTGGTGCGCTGGATTGGACAATTGCTGATCTCGAGCGGGCTTGTGGGGTGAGTGAACGCACGATCCGGCGGATCGAAGCGCAAGCGGGTCTTCCCAATGCAACCCGAGCCAATATGCTGACCATCCAGCGAACGCTTGAAGATGCAGGCATTGAGTTCATCGGCGCGGTAGACGACAGACCAGGCGTGCGATTGGGAAAAACGTGATCGAATCTTGTCACGTTGGGTGCAAGCTAAGGCGGAGCTAACCTAAAGGCTAGACTTTCCCTTCCGCCATGCGCCGCATGGACCGCAGCCTGTTGCGGATCTGACTGGTGGCAAATGCCACCAGAAAAACCGCTGTCAAGATCAGTACAATTGTCGGAGCAGGGGCGCTGTCGAGAAAAAAACTCGCATAGGTTCCGAGCAGCATCGAGCCCATACAGATGAGCACGGAGACCCAGAGCATGGTGCGGAATTGGCGTACGAGAAGAAACGCGATGGCCCCTGGCGCGATCAGAAGCGCGATGGCAAGGATTAGCCCAGCCGCGTTGAGGGTTGCGATGATGGTCAGCGAAATCAAGGCTAAGAGACCGTAATGCAGGAACGTGACCCAAAGCCCTGAGGCGCGGGCTTGGGCGGGGTCAAAGCTGTGCAGAAGCCAGTCTTTCCATTTCAGGATCAGCATCAGTGCGACGCCGCCAGAGATCAGCCCCGCCTGCCACAGATCAGTGGCGCTGACGCCCAGCATGTTTCCAAAGAGGATATGGTCGAGATGGGCGTTCGTCTCAACCGAGACGTAGAGCACGATCCCGAGGCCGAACATGCCCGAAAACACCACACCCATCACAGTGTCCTGTTTCACGCGGCTGTTGCCGGCGAGGTAGCCGGTTGCCACAGCGGTGAACATGCCCGCGGCAAAAGCCCCTAATATTAGCGGCAGACCGAGGATATAGGCCAGTACAATTCCAGGCAGCACCGCATGGCTGATCGCATCGCCCATTAGCGCCCAGCCTTTCAACACCAAAAAGCAGGAGAGAAGGGCGGTCGGGACTGAGACGATCATCGCGATGTAAAACGCGTTCTTCATGAAGGGGAATCGGAAGGGCAGCAGGGCGTTGGCGAGCTCAAACTCCATCAGGATGTTCTCCCGTTTCGTGCCTCAAGTGCCGCGGCCCCTTTGCGACGCGTGGCCAGAATCCCGTGCTTTGGCGCAAAGATGAAGGCTGCAAGAAAGATCAGCGTTTGCAGGACAACGATGATCCCGCCTGTCGCCCCGTCGAGGAAGTAACTGGCATAGGCGCCTAGGAAGCTCGTTGTAACGCCAATACTGATCGAGGTCAGGATCAGTCGTGAAAACCTGTCGCAGAGAAGATAAGCGGTCGCCCCCGGCGTGACGACCATTGCGATCACCAGAAACGCGCCGACGGTTTGCATTGCAGCCACGACCGCAGCTGACAGAAGTACGAAGAACACTGCTTTTAAAAGGCGCGGGCGCAGCCCGATGCTGCGCGCGTGGTTCTCGTCAAAAAAGGTCACCATCAGGTCTTTCCACTTTGCGGTCAGCACCGCCAGCGAGACAAAGCCGATGATGGCGAGTTGTAGTGTGTCACTGGGGGTTATGGCGAGGATATTTCCCATCGTGATCGTCATCACATCGACCGACACGGGGCTCACCGAGACCATGAATAGCCCCAGCCCGAAAAACGAGCTGAAAATCAGCCCGATAATAACATCGACCTTCAGTCCTGACCGTTCGGAGAGAAACAGCATCGCTGCCGCCGCCAACCCGCCCGATACGAATGCACCTAGGGCGAAAGGGATCCCGAGCATATACGCACCTGCAACGCCCGGCACTACGGCGTGTGAGAGCGCGTCACCAATCAGCGACCAGCCTTTGAGCATCAGGTAGGTCGAGAGAAACGCACAGACGCCCCCAACCAGCGCAGAGACCCACATCGCGTTCGTCATGTAGCCATAGCTGAAGGGCTCCAGCAGCACGCTCATTCCGCGCACTCCGCGCGCTGGGTCTTGTCGCCATATTGCACGAAGGGGCGCTCGTCATCGGTGAGGATCGTCACGCGCCGCGCGTCGGAGTCGTCATGCAGCGCATCGCCGCCCAAGGTGAAGTGCCGCAAGACTCCGCCGAAGGCCTTCTCCAGATTGGCGCGGGTGAATGTCGTCTCCGTCGGACCATGCGCCAGCACCGTGCCCTTAATCAGAATGGTCCGGTCGCAGAACTCAGGCACCGAGCCGAGATTGTGTGTTGAGACCAGCATCACGCGGCCCTCATCGCGCAGCTCGCGCAGGAGCGCGACGATCTGTTCCTCGGTTTTCACATCAACACCAGTGAACGGCTCGTCGAGTAGGATTACCTGACCTTCTTGCGCGAGGCTGCGAGCCAGAAACACGCGTTTGCGCTGCCCGCCGGAAAGCTCCCCGATCTGCCGGTGTCGGTACTCGGTCATGTTCACCCGGGCGAGAGCCGCCTCCACAGCCTCATGATCGGCGGAGCGTGGGCGGCGCAAAAAGCCCATATGCCCATAGCGCCCCATCATCACGACATCTTCGACGAGGACGGGGAAAGCCCAATCGACCTCTTCGGCCTGCGGCACATAGGCCACGAGGTTTTTGCGGAGCGCTTCTCTGACCGGCATTCCGAGGATCTCGATCTCGCCCTTGGATGTGCCGACAAATCCCATGATCGCCTTGAACAAGGTGGATTTGCCCGCCCCATTGACGCCGACCAGCGCCGTCACAGTCCCGTGCGGGATCTCGAACGAGGCGTTCCAGAGGGCAGTATGCCCATTACGATAGGTCACCGTCGCATCCCGCACGGCGATGCCATGCAGGGCAGGGGGCGTGGCAGATGACGGCTTCGTCATGTCAGCGATCTTTCTTTTGGCTTCTGCGGGCTAACTAGCGCGTGGCAAAACTTCGTCACTCCAGCGCCTGTGTCAGCCCCTCGGCTACTGTTGTTGATGTTACCCGCAAAAGGTCAAGGTAGGTCGGCACCGGCCCATCTTCGGTGCTGAGGCTGTCCACATAAAGCACGCCACCGTATGCAGCGCCGGTTTCCCGCGCGACCTGCTCAGCCGGTGCGGTGTTGACTGTACTTTCGCAGAAAACGACCGGAATGTCGCGCTCGGTAACCCCGTCGATCACCGCGCGGACCTGCTGTGGTGTGCCTACCTGATCCGCGTTCATCGGCCAAAGGTACAGTTCCTTCAGTCCGAAGTCCCGTGCGAGATAAGAGAACGCCCCCTCGCAGGTTACCAGCCAACGGCGCTCTTCAGGGATGTCGGATATTGCTGCACGCAGAGGCTCAATTGTTGCTCTCAGCTCTTCCTTATAGGTGCGTGCGTTTTCGGTGTAGGTCGTCGCGTTGTCTGGGTCATGGTTGGCAAAAGCGTCTGCAATATTATCAATGTAGATCAGCGCATTATCGAGCCCCATCCAGGCATGGGGATTGGGTTTGCCCTCATATGACCCTTCGGCAATCGAAATCGGATCAATACCATCTGTCAGCGTCACCGAAGGTATGTCGCCCAAATTGGAAAGGAATTGCTCGAACCACAGCTCGAGGTTCATCCCGTTCCACAGGATCAGGTCCGCATCAAAGCCGCGCACGATGTCCTGCGGCGTCGGCTCATAGCCGTGGATTTCTGCCCCGGGCTTGGTGATTGAGACCACTTCGGCCGCATCGCCGGCCACATTCGCTGCCATATCTGCCAGAACCGTGAAGGTGGTCACCACTTTCATCTTTTCATCGGCGAGCGCAGCGCTGCCGCTGAGGGCTGTTGTTCCTGCGAGTAGTAGGCCTAGAAATCGCGTCTTGCTGATATGCATGTTTGTTCTCCGAGCGGGGATGTTTTGCACAATTCGATGCTGCTGATTGACTCGATACTGCAAATCATTCTCAGTGTAAACGCTTTTGCAAGTCATTCTCAATTTATCTCTCTTGCGCGACGGCTGTTTAAAGCATTTAGGGACGCATTCTTATCTCTTCCAGTCGCCGGGCGATCTATTGTGGAACGTTAATCATCGCGACTCAAGTTGCCCTCCTCCGTTGCCGGATAGTTCAGCGCTGCCCAGGCCATCGCCCAAAAGAGACCGAACAACGCCGCCAAATAGAACCCGCTCAAAACACCATCCACCATGCTTTGGATGGTCATTGTGCAGATGACGAACCCTCCGGCGAGGGCCATCGGATCCGAGGTGTTCTCTCGCAGCTTCCGAAGAAGCAGAAACACGCTACCGAATACCAAAGCGATCATTGGAAGTCCGCCGACAACGCCGAAATTGTGAAGCATCTCGAGGAAGAAATTATGCGGGGTTTCAATCTTTATTGGGCTCACAAAGCCAAATTGGCCAAAGCCATACCCGAACCACGGCGCTTCCCCCATTTGCTTGAGCGTTATCCTCCAAATTTCAAGGCGGCCCGTTGTCAGATGATTGAGGCCGGTATCGGCGTCCAATTCACTCAGGCGACTAAATATCGAACCGTTCCAGCCGAGGAAGGTAAGTTGACTGCTAATGGCGGCGCCCGCAACGATGGGTATTAACGATCCTTTCAGCAGGGCGCGCCGAACGTCGGGTAAGATCCATGCGATGCCAGAAACTGCAACACAAAATGCGACAATAGGGCCGCGAGAGCCGGCCCAAAATAGGATCGCCCATCCGAAGGAAAGAGCCGAAAGGACTAGCAGCCCAGCAAACACCACAGATTTCTGTGTCTCGCGTGCTCGTGACCATACCCAGACGCCAGTCCCCGACGCGATTGCGATAATGACGACGTGGGTGAAGCGTCTGATATGGAAAAATGGTGCAATTGACTCGTCCCACCAAGTCTCATGCGTCTCAAAATACCCCTGCAGAAATGGAAACACCGCCACGACAAACAGGATCATGCCGAGTCCAAGCGCGATGATGATCCTTCGCCACTCGCGCCTGTGCAGGGTCGGCAGCCAGTAGGCAGCGGCAAAGCCCGCGCCGGCACAGGGAAGATACATCACCATCTTTAGATAGGAAAACAATGGGACGGGGGCTGACAGGACGGGCGCGATCAGGGCGGCGACTGCTGTTAGCCCCAATGCGCTCCACTGCCAACTCGCAAGCTGGATTTCGATAGAGATTGAACGATCCCGTGTTTGCGCCCCCAGAAACAGAAGTATGGCTGTGATCCAGGCAGAGGCGTATCCAAACCAGTAGACGTTCACGTTGTCCACCCAAAGATCGAAGCCGATGTAGGCCAGCCCCCAGGTCGTCGGCCATAGTAAAAGGTGCAATTGTAAAAGGCGCAGAATGATCAGGTTCAACTTGAGGTCCTCTTGGCCGTATGGAGGTCAATAACGTTGGGTACGCAAAGTCTAAGATGCAGTGCTAATTAGAAACTGGAATGCTTCGCGTCATCTTGGTCGCAAACCACCCTTGGTTGCAACTTCGAAGGCGGAGTGTCTTTTCTTGAAATCCCCGATCCCTCACGTGCACCCCCGCTAAACTGACTCCGGCAGCCAAATCTGTGGGGCGAAGGGCGCGACCCTTACTGTCTGAAGTTTTCCCTGCATGAGCTGGTGCACCATATTATTAACCAATGCCGCGCAAAGCTCCTCCAACGGTGTTGCAATCACCATGGTGAGATAACGATCCGCAAGCGACTGACGGCTCTCGGGTGTCAGCTCGTTCACGATCAGCGCAATTCGGTCCGGCGGGCGCAGCTTCCGTACCGCTGCGATTGCGCCTTCCATGCCGCCACCGGCCACATATAGCCCGGCCAGATCTGGCACGCGGTTCAGCAGATCAAGAGTTGCCTCATAGGTGAGCTGGCGGGTCTCCAGATTGACGCTTGTATCGAGCGGCACAATCTCCGGCGCAAACTCGCGCAAGTAGGATCGAAACCCGGCCTCTCGTAGTGCGTGCCCATGCCACCGCGTCCCGCCAACAAACAGCGCCACTTTGCAAGGCCGTTGCAGCCGCGTGGCCATCATC
>JAEPMR010000028.1 GCA_017643845.1 Marivivens sp.
TCAACGTGGGCGTAGTGACGCGCTTCCGTCTCGTACTCAACGTGTGCCGTCGAGATCGTGATCCCCCGGGCCTTCTCTTCAGGCGCACCGTCAATCTGGTCATATGCCTTGAAGTCACCGAAATACTTCGTAATCGCCGCAGTCAACGTCGTCTTGCCGTGGTCAACGTGACCAACAGTACCGATGTTTACGTGCGGTTTCGTACGATCAAACTTTTCCTTAGCCATTGCGCAGGCGCCTCGTGCTCTCGGGGGCCTATCACGGCCCGTTTCAACATCGCGGGCGATGTATTGGGAAAAACCTCGAAAATCAAGCGCGACTTACGCCTATTGACCGGATGGAAGTTCCATTTCTTCTACACCATCCGAAATGATCGCGTCTTCGGTGGTGTCGGTGCCTTGGTTATCATCCGAGCTGGGTATTTCCCCGCCATCGACTGCACCGATAACACCTGCCAAATCATCACGTTGCAGAATTGTTTCATCCTCAGGCAACACTTCCCGAATTCCACCGAACCAATCACCATTCTCACGGATCGTCCTCTCTACAGCTCGGGCAGCATTGAACGCCAAGCCATCCATCTGCTCTTCGGCACTGAGCGTGATACCGGACCCAATGAGCGGAATCCGGCAACAGGGCTCAAAGACGGTAATCTGGATCGGCTCTTCGTTCAGCTTCGTCTGGGTGGCATCCTCGTAGAACGTCACCTCGAAAATCAGGACCGAATTCGGCGCATAGAGGATCGGTATACCAGGCTCGGCGAGCACATAGCCCTGAAGCGACATTGCGACATGGTAATAAGCATCCCCCTCGTAGCGGCCAAGTCTGTCCTGAACTGCGCCTTTCACGGCCCCAATCCAAATATCACTCGACGCTTCGCGCGACATCGGTCCGACCTGCATATTCGGAGCTACAACAATTGTATGCCCCAGAAGGAAACGGCCCACAGGATCTGGAACGCCAGACAGATCATCACGCGGCGCACCGCACGCCACCAGTATAAGCATGGCAATCAGCGAAACGACTATTCTTGGCATTCAAACCTCCCAGGTTTTGGAGATGCTATGGCGTCGCGGGGCCCAAGGCAACGATCCCTGCAAGGCTGGGCAGGAACTCGCTTTAGGTGAACCGATTGTCTCTTGGGAATCCGCGCGGAGCCATCCGGCCCGTTCCTGCGCGCTTTCCAACCCACTCTGAGAGTTCACTCTCTGTACGAGTGCGGCCCGCGGGGTCGCGCCAGCTCAACCCATCCGCCAACGCAAACGTCGCTATGTCGGACAACCCGCCATCCTTGTATTTCTGCAACCGCACACCTTTCCCACGCGCCATTTCCGGCAGCTCGGAAAGCGGGAATATCAGAACCTTCCTGTTTTCACCCACCACTGCGACATGATCGCCTTGCACCGGCTTGGCCGCCCGCGTGACAGTCTTATCTTTCACATTCAAGACTTGCTTGCCCGTCCGTGTCTGAGCGACCACATCATCCTCATTTACAACGAACCCGTCACCCGCTGACGACGCAACAATCAATTTCCGCCCTGGTTTGTGGACCAGAATATCGACGATCTCGGCCTCATTCGGCAGGTCGATCATTAGGCGGAGCGGCTCCCCCATCCCGCGCCCACCGGGAAGGTTAGATGCGGCGACGGTGTAGAACCTGCCATTGCTACCGATGACCAATAGTCGATCCGTCGTTTCTGCGTGGAATAGAAAGCGTCCCTCATCCCCATCCTTGAATTTCAGTTCGCTATCGAGCGCGATATGACCCTTCATCGCACGGACCCAGCCCATCTTCGAGCAAACGACGGTGATCGGCTCCCGTTCGATCATCGCCTCCAGCGGCACCTCTTCGAAACTTCCTGCTTCAGCAAAGGTTGACCGCCGCGCACCGCCTTCGGAATCCCTGCCGAATTGCTTTCTGGTCTCACGCAACTGCTCGGAGATACGACCCCATTGCAGGTCTTCACTGGCAAGCAGATCCTCAAGATCAGCGCGTTCCTGCATCAGAGTATCGCGCTCTTTGACCAGCTCCATTTCCTCAAGCCGGCGAAGCGACCGCAGTCGCATATTGAGAATTGCTTCCGCCTGCACCTCACTCAAGGATGGCTCTTCGCCGTCTTCAGGTCTTCCGCCAAGCAAGGGCGACAGGTAATCCGCCTCGCTCGTCGCGCGCCGGTGATCTCCACCCCAATCCTCAAACATCAGCGCCGCTTTGGGATCATCATCATAGCGGATAATATCAATGACACGGTCAAGATTGAGGAAAGCAATAATGAGCCCCTCAAGGACCTCGAGCCGGTGGTCAATCTTGTCCATCCGGTGCCGGCTGCGTCGCTGCAACACATCACGCCGATGATCCAAGAAAGCTCGAAGCACCTCTTTGAGCGAACACACTCGGGGCGTTACGCCGTCGATCAGCACGTTCATGTTCATGCTGAAACGTGTCTCTAGATCAGTGTTCCGAAACAGCATCCCCATCAACACATCCGGCTCCACCGTGCGGGCACGGGGTTCGAGAACGATACGAATGTCGTCGGCGCTCTCGTCACGCACATCCGCCAGCAGCGGAACTTTCTTCGTCTGAATCACCTCTGCCAGCTTTTCGATCAGCTTGGATTTTTGCACCTGGTAAGGGATTTCAGTGACAATGATCTGCCACTGTCCGCGCCCAAGATCCTCGATCTCCCAGCGGGCTCTCAGGCGGATGCCACCTCGACCTGTACGATACGCCTCGGCAATATTCTCGCGGCCCTCTACAATCACGCCGCCTGTCGGAAAATCGGGACCTGGAACATATTCCAAGAGGGTTTCGTCACGCGCATTCGGCGCCTTGATCAAATGCAGACAAGCGTCAATCAACTCATGCAGGTTGTGCGGCGGGATATTGGTCGCCATACCAACCGCAATTCCACTAGCACCATTGGCAAGTAGGTTGGGAAACGCTGCCGGCAGAACGACTGGCTCTGACAGAGTGCCATCGTAATTGGGACGAAAATCCACTGCATTTTCAGCGAGACCCTCCATCAGGGCCTCAGCAGCAGCGGTCATTCGCGCTTCGGTGTACCGGCTGGCTGCAGGGTTATCGCCGTCGATATTGCCAAAATTTCCCTGACCATCAACGAGCGGGTAGCGCACGTTAAAGTCCTGAGCGAGCCGCGCCATCGCATCGTAAATCGCAGCATCACCGTGAGGGTGGTAGTTCCCCATCACATCGCCGGAAATCTTGGCTGATTTGCGGAAACCACCGTTTGCGTTCAGCTTGAGTTCCCGCATCGCAAAAAGAATACGTCGATGAACCGGCTTGAGCCCGTCGCGCGCATCCGGCAGTGCCCGATGCATGATCGTCGAAAGCGCATAGGTCAGATAGCGATCACCGATCGCACGACGCAGCGTTTCAGTGAAGCCGGTAGGCTCTATATTGGGGTCGAGAAGATCATCGCTCATGCATGTTGTGTAACCTCACCCCCGATCAGGGTAAAGAAGACACAGCACACCTCAGGTAAGTTTTGCAGGTCAGCGAAGTTTTACTATAAGACGAGAACGATAAAACTTGCCTCGGGATCGGTGCCAGTGCGGCTATTTATTATTCTGACGTTCGCAGCCCTTGCCTGTGCTTATTACTTTCTATCCGGTGGCGCTGATTTTGTGCCGGAAACGCAACCCGTCCGCATAAGCCAAGAGCCGCCAGATGCCACTCCACCGGCTGCCCCGACCGAGGAACTGGAATCCGCAACCGAAAACCCCCCGGAGCCACTTTCGCCAAACGCCCCAATCTCGGCAGAAATAGACCCACCTCAGCCCGCGAACTCCACATCTGTTGCGTCGGAAACTCTTGAAAAAGCCGCAGAGGAACCGAACACCGGAGCCTCCACGCTCGAGACCGAATTCGAAAGCCTCGCAGACGCGCTCAACGAAACGGACACTGCTGCAGAGCAGATCGAGCCCGCGGCCGAGCAACGCCCAGTCGCAATTCAGACCACCGAAAACATCAAAAGAGTCGGTGACTCACGGCTGAACATGCGCTCTGGTCCCGGGACTGAAAACGCCATTTTGGTCACGTTGGAACCGGACACCGAATTGCTTATCCTGCAGGACAGTGGCGACGGATGGGTTCAGGTCGAAGTTCGGGAAACTGGTCTGCGCGGCTGGACAGCCGAAGAATTTCTCATAGCACCTTAAGGCAAAGCCACCTCATGTCTCAACGCTCTATACTCATTACCGGGTGTTCGTCCGGCATCGGCTATGCTGTCGCACATGATTTGCGCGATGCCGGATGGCGGGTGTTTGCCAGCTGCCGCAAGCAAGCAGATTGTGATCGCCTTATCGCCGAAGGGTTCGAATCCCCTCAAATCGACTACGCCGATCCAGCCTCGATCTCGTCCGGCCTTTCATCCGTTCTCGAAGCAACCGGAGGAACTTTGGACGCGCTGTTCAATAACGGAGCTTATGCCCTGCCCGGCGCTGTCGAAGATCTTCCCACAGACGGTCTGCGTGCAATCTTCGAGGCCAATTTCTTTGGCTGGCACGACCTGACACGGCAAGTAATCGCGGTGATGCGCGCACAAGGGCACGGACGGATAATCAATTGCTCTTCCGTGCTTGGATTGGTCCCAATGCGGTGGCGCGGCGCCTATGTGGCGACGAAATTCGCACTTGAGGGCCTGTCGGACGTCATGCGCCTCGAATTGCGCGGCTCGGGGATTCATGTCGTTCTCATCGAACCGGGTCCGATAACCTCGAAAATTCGCGAGAACGCGATCCCCCATTTCGAAAAATGGATCAGCTGGGAAACATCTGCCCTCAGCCGCCTCTACACAGCCTTGCGCCACCGGCTGTACGAGAACCGCGGCAAGGACCGATTCGAGCTGCCGCCGACGGCAGTCACAATCAAACTTATGAAAGCCCTTGATGCCCCTTCCCCAAAACCGCGGTATTATGTCACGGTTCCCACCTACATCATGGGCGCGTTGCGGCGAATTCTCTCTTCTCGCCAGCTGGATTGGCTGATCTCCAAGGGGTAACCCCTTCCCTTTGCGTCCATGGCTGCTACATCCGGCGGGACAAAACGAAAGGAGCCGATATGGCTGATGATCCTCTATTCCTTGTCGTCGCTGCCGCGTGTTTAGGGGTAGCCGCAATTCTAATTTTCGGGATTGGCACTTTCGGCAAAGGCGGGGAGTTCAACCGAAAGCACGCCAACCGGATCATGCGCTGGCGCATCGGTGCCCAGTTCGTCGCCGTTCTTCTGATCCTGCTTTTCGTTTACGTCCGCCGGCAAGGAGGCTGAGATGGTTGTATTAAACAAAATCTACACAAAAACCGGCGACAAAGGCGACACCGCGCTTGGCAACGGGTCACGCGTCGCCAAACACTCATTGCGCGTGACGGCCTACGGCACCGTAGACGAAACAAATGCCACGGTTGGTCTTGCGCGCTTGCACGCCACTGACGAAATCGCCGCAAAACTCTCGGCCATCCAAAACGATCTTTTCGATCTTGGCGCCGATCTGTGTCGCCCTGACATGGAAAAGGATTCCGAGGCGCCCTATCCCGTCTTGCGTATGAGCGACACGCAGGTCACCCGTCTGGAAACAGAGATTGACGAAATGAATGACGCTCTTGAGCCACTCCGCAGCTTTATATTGCCGGGCGGCTCGGCTCTGGCTGCGCATCTTCACCTGTGCAGAACCGTGACGCGACGGGCCGAACGTCTCACGGTGGAACTATCCAACATGGAATCGGTGAACCCAGCGGCGGTCAAATACCTCAACCGCCTGTCAGACTGGTTCTTCGTTGCTTCTCGCATCGCCAATGATGACGGGCGAGCAGACATACTCTGGCAGCCAGGCGCAAACCGATAAAATCCACCCCTAAACCAAAACGTGGCGTCGGTGACCCTTGCCGCGTCGATTTTGCACTGTTTTCTCTGCACGGGCCTTGCTAACACCCCTGCGAATACCTTTGCGCATGCAGAAATCTAGGGAGTTACGCCGATGAAGGTCTTAGTACCTGTTAAGCGTGTGATCGACTACAACGTGAAGGTCCGTGTGAAGGCGGACGGATCGGGTGTTGATCTTGCGAATGTCAAAATGTCGATGAACCCGTTCGACGAGATTGCCGTCGAACAGGCAATCCGTCTGAAGGAAGCTGGCAAGGCTGACGAGGTGGTCGCGGTCTCGATCGGCGTCAAGCAGGCGCAGGAAACCCTGCGCACGGCACTGGCGATGGGCGCCGACCGCGCGATCCTCGTTGTGGCCTCCGAAGACGTGCATCAGGACATCGAGCCGCTGGCCGTTGCCAAGATCCTCAAAGGGGTCGTCGACGAAGAGCAACCCGGCCTCGTCCTATGCGGCAAGCAAGCAATCGACAATGACATGAACGCCACCGGCCAGATGCTGTCGGCCCTTCTGGGCTGGTCGCAGGGCACCTTTGCCTCCGAGCTGGATGTCGACGGCGACAGCGCAAAGGTCACCCGCGAGGTGGACGGCGGTCTGCAAACGATCTCGGTCAAGATGCCTGCCATCGTGACTGTCGATCTGCGTCTCAACGAGCCACGCTATGCCTCACTGCCGAACATCATGAAGGCCAAGAAAAAACCGCTCGATGAGAAGACCCCGGCAGATTACGGCGTGGATGTCACGCCGCGCCTGACCATCGTCAGCACGTCCGAGCCGGAAGCACGCAAGGCAGGCGAGATCGTCGGCAGCGTGGACGAGCTTGTGGCCAAACTCAAAGAAGCGGGAGCTGTGTAATGTCTGTACTTCTTCTTGCCGAAGTCACCGATGGCGCGCTGGCAATGGACGCCACCGCCAAGGCCGTCACCGCCGCCAAGGCGATTGGCGATGTGACCCTCCTCTGCGCCGGCGCTTCTGCCGCTGACGCCGCAAAGGAAGCCGCCACCATCGATGGCGTATCGAAGGTTCTCGTCGCCGAAGACGCGATCTACGGCCACCGTCTGGCCGAGCCGACAGCCGCACTGATCGTCGCGCTGGCGGGCGACTACAGCCACATCGTCGCGCCTGCGACGACGGACGCCAAAAACATCCTGCCGCGCGTTGCAGCGCTTCTGGATGTGATGGTGATCTCCGATGTCTCCGCCGTTGTGGATGCCGAAACCTTCGAGCGCCCGATCTATGCGGGCAACGCGATCCAGACGGTGAAGTCCGGTGACGCGAAGAAAGTGATCTCTTTCCGCACCTCGACCTTCGATGCCGCAGGCACCGGCAACGCCGCGCCTGTCGAGACCATCGCGACCGTCGATGATCCGGCGTTGAGCGCATGGATCGAGGACAAGGTTGCCGCCAGCGACCGCCCCGAGCTGACCTCGGCAGGCGTTGTTGTGTCCGGTGGCCGCGGCGTCGGCTCCAAGGACGACTTCGCGATCATCGAGAAGCTCGCCGACAAGCTGGGCGCCGCCGTTGGTGCCTCCCGCGCCGCCGTCGACTCGGGCTTTGCCCCGAACGACTGGCAGGTTGGCCAGACCGGCAAGGTGGTTGCACCCGATCTTTATGTCGCAGTCGGCATCTCAGGTGCTATTCAGCACCTTGCTGGCATGAAGGACTCGAAGATCATCGTCGCAATCAACAAGGACGAAGAAGCCCCGATCTTCCAGGTGGCCGATTATGGCCTCGTGGCAGACCTATTCGACGCCCTGCCGGAGCTTACCGAGAAACTCTAAGCGCTGCTCCATCGCCAGTATTGAGAGGCTCGCCTTCACGGCGGGCCTTTTTATTATCCAACATCACTTCAATCGCCGGGAGGAGCGCTTCAGCCGCCGCGCTGTGCGCCGCCTCGTCCAGATCCTCGCCGGGGACGGAACTGTCGCGAAGGGAGATCAACGGTCGTCGCCGGCGCGCGCTCCCCACGGGCGGTGTCACTTCCACAAATCCGTCGGCCAGATGCGATATCGCCTGCACCATAGAGCGTGTCACAAACAACGGATCGCGTGACATCGGATCGCGCAAGAGATCCCACGGCTGATCGCTAAGCGGCCGATCCGCCAGCCAATACAATAACACCGGCGCCTCAATTTCCCGCAAGAGCGCTCGCACTCGTGCCACCCATGCCTGTCGCAGCTCTTCAACCACGGTTTCAAAGCGCTCTGCCGAAATCGCATAGAGCGCCCCCAGCATATGCCGGGTAAACGAAAACTCCGAGAAATCGACCTCATTATAAAGCGCTGCCAACACTGTCGAAGGCGCAACCAGCCTGTCGTTCCGACGGGGATGCACACGGTAAAAACGGTTTGAGGTATTTTGTGCGCCTACAATCTGCAGCAAACAGACACGGGCGGACGATGCCGCTTCCAAAACGGCTGGATCCTTCACAAAGGCGTCCCATCCCGCATTTCTCACGCCAAAATTCGCGACACTCATTCCCGTAGCCGCACCGAGCTGCGTGCTGAATGGTGCCTCCAATTCCCGCCCATAGGTCTGTGAACCGCCCAAACAGACGATAAAGTCACGCGTTGAGCAAAGCCCTTCTCTCAGTTCAAGCCGGGTCCGCCCGAATACTCCCAAATCCGTCATTTTGACGAACCTGTCCAAAGCGACGTGTTCCATATTCCCACCTCTTTTCACTCACCGCCTACGACGCTGTGCCAGAAGTGCTCACAAGCTGTTAATGGGCGAATTTATGACGAATTTTCCAAGTTGGCAGCACTTGAAGGGCACGCAACCTGTGCCTAATGTGCCGATGCAGCATGAAAGGGTGATGAGCATGGAAATCCAGACAGTCGGTGTCGTCGGCGCGGGCCAGATGGGCAACGGCATCGCCCATGTCTTTGCCTTGTCCGGCTTTGACGTGATGCTCACCGATATCAGCGAGACCGCCCTTCAGGATGCGGTTTCACTGATCTCTCGAAATCTTGACCGTCAGGTCGGACGCAGCCTAATCACCGAGACAGACAAGTCCGCCGCTTTGGGCCGGATCCGCACGACCGCGACCTTGACGGATCTCGGACCAAGCGACCTTATCATCGAGGCCGCAACAGAGCGTGAAACTGTCAAAACCGCTATCTTCGAAGATCTGCTGCCGCACATCAAACCTGAAACCATCCTGACGACCAATACCTCGTCAATCTCAATCACACGGCTGGCAAGCCGTACAGACCGCCCTGAAAAGTTCATGGGCTTCCACTTCATGAACCCGGTTCCGGTCATGCAGCTGGTAGAGCTGATCCGCGGGATCGCAACTGATGAAGCAACGGCAAAGGCCTGCCATGCCGTCGTTGAACGGCTCGGAAAAACAGCGTCGTCATCCGAGGATTTCCCCGCATTCATCGTTAACCGCATTCTGATGCCAATGATAAACGAAGCGGTTTATGCCCTCTACGAAGGCGTCGGTTCAGTCGCATCCATCGACACTTCAATGAAGCTTGGCGCCAATCACCCGATGGGTCCCTTGGAACTGGCAGACTTCATCGGGCTCGATACGTGCCTTGCTATTATGAACGTCTTGCATGACGGGCTCGCAGACACAAAATATCGGCCCTGCCCGCTTCTCACTAAATATGTCGAAGCAGGGTGGTTGGGTCGAAAGACGCAGCGAGGCTTCTACGACTATCGCGGCGAAACTCCCGTTCCCACCCGCTAGATATTGCAGCTTCCCGATCTTGCCCCATTGGCTGCTCGATGATTTTCGCACGAATTAATGAGGTCTATTTCTCATGGCCTCGATAGTGTTTTTCGACCAGAAATACCGATGATTGCCAGCCCTCGCTCAATCCTCTTCGTCGAACTTGTTAGCAACCAAGGCCGCGATGGCATCCATCAATGCCTCCGCATCGTTCCCGGAAGTCTCGACTTCAATTTTACTGCCCTTTGACGCTGCGAGCATCAAAAGCCCCATGATGCTGTCGCCGCCCGTCGACAGGCCATCTTTGGAAACTGTCGCCGTCGCATCAAATTGCTCGACAAGTTCAGACAACTTCGCAGATGCCCGCGCATGAAGCCCTTTAATATTCACGATTTCGAGTTCACGCGGGTTCATGTTTTCAAACTCATATCTGAAGAGACCGAATGGCTGTTAATGTATTTTCGCCCTGCAACTAAAGCCGCGTCGACAGCATCCGGTACGGATTTACTCCGGCATTTTGCCAGCTTGATCAGCATGGGAAGGTTCATGCCATAAAGAATTCTGCGGTTTTCAGGGCTGCAGGCCCTCAACGATAAATTCGACGGTGATCCACCAAAAATGTCCGTAACGATCACAACGCCATCGCCTTGATCGACGGTATCGGCAGCGTCACAGATTTCATCTTGCTTGATGGCGCGGTCATCGTCCGGTGCAATTGCGATAGCCAGAATCCCGGGCTGAACACCGACAACGTGCTCTACCGCGGCCAGATATTCCCGCGCCAATCCACCATGTGCAACGATCACGATGCCGATCACGTGCCTGGTCCCTTCCTATCCACCGGCTCCACTGCCAACCGCTCGAGTTCGCGGTGGCGTTTAGACACCTGCCAGCCTTTTTCTGCAAGGGCTTGAGAAACACTTTCCATCATCATGACCGAACGATGTCTCCCCCCTGTGCAACCGAACGCGACGGAGAGATGGGTTTTCCCCTCCTCCTGAAACGCTGGCAGCAACAATTCCATGAGGCCCAGAACATGCCCATGAAATTCGGAAAACCTCGCGTCCTGCTCGACATATGCTGCTACGTCTCGATCCCGACCGTCTTTGGCACGGAGCGACTGCTCCCAATGCGGATTTCTCAGAAACCGACAATCAAAGACCATGTCGAGGCCGCTCGGGAGTCCACGCTTGTAGGAAAAAGAATGGAGGGTTACCCCCATGATCGAACCGCCGTCTTTGCCAAACCAGCTCAGCAGTTCGTCGCGCAAATCATGGGGGGTTAGCGTCGTCGTATCTATTATGAAGTCCGCGCGGCTCCGCATCGGAGGTAGCAGATGACTCTCCTGACGAATACCTACGACTGGCGCGTCCTCGGGGGCCAAGGGGTGTCTTCGGCGCGTCTCGGAAAACCGCGCAACGAGGCGTTCTTCCGAGCAGTCGAGGAACAGCAGCTGGGGGTCATAGCGGGTGTCGTCTTCCAGATGCTTCAGAACCGACAAGAAATCGTCCACGTTGAAGTCACGGTTGCGCACGTCAATTCCCAGAACCAGCGGACGTGCTAACGGTTTCCCTGTCAGCAGTGCGTCTATCAGGCTCAAGGGGAAATTATCGAGTGCTTCGTAGCCCATGTCCTCCAAAGCATGCACAGTGGTAGAGCGCCCCGCACCCGAAGGTCCGGTAACAAACAATACCCGTTGTGTCTCTGTCAGGGGCACGGATCTTCCACAGTCGTCATATTTCTCTGTCCAGACCATAACGAATGTAGTGCCGGATTGAAGGTGCGAAAGCACTTCCCGAAAACTTGAACAGTAACGTCACATCCACACCCGCAATACTTGTGGTCCGCATAGGCGGCATGCGCTCTGTCTCTTCGCAGTCGAGGTCAATCACAAGATTAACAGGCGCTGCCGATACAAATGGCGCCTTCAAGACGCCCATCTTGCGAATTTCAATCCGCCCCCTGATCGTTTCCGGACAGCTTGCGATCAATTCATCGCCGACCTTTTTCACGATGGTTCTGTCATCAGCCACCAACTCCGCCCCCAAGCCGATCAACACCACAGCCAGTGTGCTTTTCCCGGATCCTGCGGCTCCTCGGATCAGTACGCCTTTTCCATCAATTGAAATGGTTGTTGCGTGAATCGGCTGCATAGATCCAAGCTCCCATCAAATAGGTAGCCCGACTACAAACCGCGCACCCAGCGGATCTGACCCCGGATCGGCATCCGTCGGGCGGATGTTCTCCGCCCAAATCACCCCGCCATGTGCCTCAACAATCTGCTTGGAAATCGCGAGACCCAGACCCGAATTGTTGCCGAATTGCTGTTCGGGCCGTTCCGAATAGAACCGCTTGAATATCTTGGTAAGCGCCTCTTCCGGGATGCCTGGTCCTGTATCTTCGACCACAACAAGTATCCGGTTATCCCGCTTCCGCGCCCAAACGCGAATGGCATCACCGTCTTCACAGAACGAAATCGCATTTGTGATGAGGTTCACAAAAACCTGCGCCAGCCGCCCTTCCAATCCAGTAAACAAGATCGGCTCGGAGGGCATGTCAGTGATGAATTCAATTCCTTTGTCTTGAGCCTCACGACCAAGGAATTCATTGATATTGCCGATCATCTTGAGGAGGTTGAATTCCTCCTCTTCCTCTTTGACCAACTCGCTATCGAGCCGCGATGCGTTCGAAATATCGCTCACGAGCCGGTCCAACCGGCGCACATCGTGCTCGATGATTTCCAGCATCTTCTCACGTTGGTCCTCCCGCTTGGCCACACGCATTGTACCAACGGCTGACCGTAGGGAAGCAAGAGGATTCTTGATTTCATGAGCGACGTCCGCCGCAAACTGTTCGTTTCCGTCGATGCGTTCGTAAAGCGCCGCAACCATGCCGCGCAATGCAGCAGATAGTCGCCCGATCTCGTCCGGGCGTGCCGTCAGATCAGGAATTCGAATCCGGCTTGGCGACATCTTTCGCGCATTCTTGTCCCGCCCCAGCTCTGCCGCTGCGGCAAGGTCAGCCAAAGGATTCGCGATTGTGGATGCCAGAATGAGGCTCAGCCCGATGGAAACCAAGATACCCACGACAAACATTTGCAGGATGATTTCGCGTTCCCTGCGCACCAGAGAGTCCACCTCACCTGCCGCAGAAACAACAGATATCGCACCAACCGGCTGCTCTCCTTGGCGGATCGGCGTAGTTACGAGGAACACCGCCCCGCCTGACGCGTCCAAATCGGTACGGGCTTGCGTCCCGATCGTCATCGCTTTCTCAAGAACCAGCCTTGCTTCTTCTTCCCGGCCTTGGCTGGAAACCGGTTCAGTTCCACGAGAGGTCAGCCCGACAAGCTTTTCCCAACCCGCATTCAGCAAATCAGTAATATAGGTGCCGCCATTATCAATCGACAGACCACCAACGGCATCACTCGCTGGCGCCCTTCGATTTGCGACAAGCGCACCACCAACATCAAATACAAAGACTTCGACGCCATCCCTGAGATCAAGGCCATCAAGGGTCCGGCTCACATCAATCCCATCGCCGGATTGAAAACTAACGGGTCCGATCGACGGAAGCTGCTCCTCGAAGACATCGGCAATCAGTTCGGCCTCGTTCACCAGCCCCTTTGCCCGCTGAAATGCAAGGTTGTCCCGCGACGGCGTGAGCAGCAGCACCCCGGCCACGAGAATGATCATCCCCAACAAATTGAAGGTAATGATCTTTCGCGCCAGCGGAGAGCGATTGAGCGTTACCAGCCCACGCCTGTTCCGTTGCGATTGCAGTTCGCGGTCGTTGGTCCGGTCAGGGGCGACGAAATCTTCACCCAGGGCAACGTTCTGGGGCTTCCGCGCCGCGTTGCGGACGGACTTCAGATCCCGAACGTCGATCTTGGGTGCGATCGTCATCCCCTATTCTTCGTTGTACCGGTATCCGATACCATAGAGTGTCTCGATCGCCGAGAACTCATCATCCGCCTGCCGCATTTTCTTGCGCAAACGCTTGATATGGCTGTCGATCGTGCGGTCATCCACATAGACCTGATCATCATAGGCCACATCCATGAGCTGGTCACGGCTCTTAACAAAACCGGGCCGCTGTGCCAGCGCTTGAAGTAACAGGAATTCCGTTACCGTCAGCGAGACGTCTTTCCCTTTCCATTTCACCGCATGACGCAGTGGATCCATGGTCAGTTCGCCTCGGGTCATAACCTTTGCGTCCTCGGCGGGCTCGCCACCGTCACCGGCAATCGCCTCTTGCCGCCTCAGCAACGCACGAATACGCTCAACCAGTAGCCTCTGGCTGAACGGCTTCTTGACATAATCGTCAGCGCCCATCCGCAAGCCGAGCACTTCATCGATCTCATCGTCCTTGGATGTCAGAAAGATAACCGGCATGGACGTTTTCTGCCGCAGCCTCTGCAACAGATCCATCCCATCCATGCGGGGCATTTTAATATCCAATACCGCCATATCGGGCAGCTTCTTATTGAATGCGTCGAGCGCCGCCTGACCATCATTATAGGTCTGGACCTCAAAGCCTTCGGCCTCCAAAGTCATGGATACTGAAGAGAGAATGTTACGGTCGTCATCGACCAAAGCGATCTTCTGCATGGGCTTAAATCCCTTATTGCTCGTTTGATGCCTGCCATTAATTTTTTTGTGATTCTCGCCTTTTTGGCGAAACGAATCAATCACAATCTCGCTCTAGCCCCACCATTGAGTCGCCGGAGAGGTAAAAAATACCTCAAGACTGTCCTTTTTGCCGCAGTCGCAAGCGACCCGCCAAATTGGTTGCGCTAACACGGAAATGGTTGCGCTAACTGTGACAACCCGTGCTTTTCTCATGGAAAATCATGGTGCTATGTGGACCTACAGAACCGAGTTGGCGGTTCACAATCAGGAGTAAGACGATGGAAACCGGACGGGTCAACCCCACCATGAAGCTGGAACACCAAGGCATCACGGGTCTCGGCTACGTCTATTACAACCTGATCGAACCAGATCTTATGAGCGAGGCCGTAAAGAACGGCGAGGGTGACATCGGCCAAGGCGGCACATTCCTTGTCTCCACTGGCAAGTTCACCGGACGCTCACCCAAAGACAAGCATGTCGTGCGCACCGCTAGCACTGAAAATACCATTTGGTGGGAAAATAACGCTGCGATGGAAGCGGATGCTTTCGACCGCCTCTATGACGACATGATCGCTCATATGGGCGGCGGCAAATACTACGTTCAGGATCTTTTCGGTGGCGCCGACCCTGCACACCGTCTCGATGTGCGCGTTGTGACAGAGCTGGCATGGCACGGCCTGTTCATTCGTCACCTGCTGCGGCGGCCAGCGAGGGAAGAGCTGAATTCCTTTACGCCGGACTTCACAATCATCAACTGCCCGACTTTCAAAGCAGACCCCGAGAAGCACGGTTGCCGGAGCGATACGGTCATAGCCCTGAACTTTGACCGCAAGCTGATCTTGATCGGCGGAACCGAATATGCGGGCGAAAACAAAAAATCTGTTTTCACGCTGCTCAATTACCTGCTGCCGGAGAAAGGCATCATGCCTATGCACTGTTCGGCCAATCATGCCGTCGGCAATCCAGTCGATACGGCCGTGTTCTTTGGCTTGTCCGGCACAGGAAAAACCACACTCTCCGCAGACCCAGGGCGCGTTCTCATTGGTGATGATGAACACGGTTGGTCAGAGCGCGGCACCTTCAATTTCGAAGGGGGCTGCTACGCGAAAACCATTGGCCTCGATCCGGAAGCAGAGCCGGAAATCTATGCAACGACCAAGAAATTCGGGACCGTGATTGAAAACATGGTTTTCGACCCGGAAACCAAAGAGCTTGATTTCGATGACACGAGCCTCACAGCCAATATGCGTTGTGCCTACCCGCTCGACTACATCTCCAACGCGTCTGAATCTGCGCTTGGAGGACATCCCAAAAACATCATCATGCTCACATGTGACGCATTCGGTGTTCTTCCCCCGATTGCACGCCTAACGCCCGCGCAGGCAATGTATCACTTCCTCTCCGGCTTCACCTCAAAGGTCGCCGGAACCGAGCGTGGCGTTACCGAACCCGAGCCGACGTTCTCCACCTGCTTTGGCGCTCCTTTCATGCCCCGACGCCCCGAAGAATACGGCAAGCTTCTGCAAGAAAAAATTGCGGCTCACGGTGCGACCTGCTGGCTGGTGAACACGGGCTGGACCGGCGGCGCGTATGGTACTGGGTCACGGATGCCAATCAAGGCGACACGCACACTCTTGTCCGCCGCCCTCGATGGCTCGCTAACCGAGGCGACGTTCCGCAAAGATCCGAATTTCGGCTTCGATGTGCCTGTGACGGTTGCCGGTGTCGATAGCAGCCTGCTTGATCCACGCAGCACGTGGGCCGACAAGGAGGCCTACGACAAACAGGCAGCCAAGCTGGTCGAAATGTTTGCCGAGAACTTCGAGCAATACGTCCCCTACATCGACGACGACGTAAAAGCGGCCGCGATCGGATAGGCTTACCCGCTCCAAACCAAAGGATAGACCCCGCCGCGCGCGGGGTTTTTCTTATCCGGTCAGCCCTCGCCGCAGCAGATTGGCAGCGGCGAAAAGGAGCACAACGAGTGTGGCAGTGCGAAAGGTCTCCTGATCAAAGCGATCCTGTATTTTCAGCCCAAGCATCATTCCAAGCGCCGCCGGTACGACCAGCGCGAGTGAGAACGGAATTGTCGCCAAATTCAAAATCCCCGATTTGATATGCGCGACCAGTAACAACACCGAGCCGAGTCCATAAACGACCCCTTGAACCCGGACATGATCCGCCTTTGGCGTATTCAAAGCGGTTAGGTAGAGAATCGTCGGCGGCCCCCAAACACCAGACAATCCACCTGAAAGTCCGGCAATCGAAGCAACTCCCGCCTCGATTCCCACTGTCCTTCTCTGAAGCTGCGGTCGCCAGCCCAAAAGTTGAAGTGAAACAAAGAGCAGCACCGGCCCTCCAATCACGATGAAAAGTGTATTGCGCTCCAATACTGCTACCAGTTGCGCTCCAAGTATCAGAGCAATTCCCCCAACAATCAGAAACAGCCTGAACCGCTTTGTCGTCTCCCAAGCGACAGCCGCACCCTGCCGACCAGCCTGATGGACATTCGTAAAAAGTGTCGGAAGAATCAGCCCCGCCAGCGCAAGATCCGGGTCGAGGAAGGTCGACATCCCGGAAATCATGATGATCGGCATTGCAAACCCGACGATACCTTTCACAGTGCCCGCAAAAAAGGCAACCGCGCTTGCTGCGAAAAAAAGCTGGGCAGAAAGGGAGCCGAAGACCATATCCATAGAGGTGGTTTAGCCGCATATCTTGCACAGCGCAGCATCAATATACAGAATTGGGCCAGACATTATCATGCGTCATAATGGTATCTTTTTGTATTTTTGTTGCGCTGCGAATGCAAAGTGATTATTGCTGCAGTAGCAAAAGGAGTATTCACAATGGCACATGACGGACAGGATTTGACGACGACGTTCCCGACCCAACTCGACGCGCTCGTCCCGCTCTGCGCTGCGGCCGTTCCGCCTTGTGAAAAACTTCTTGAAGAAGCCATCGAACGTCTACGCGCCACCGTCACTGTCGAGGGGCGCATCTCCGCGTCGCAAATCGAGGCAAACCAGACTATGGCGCACGGCGTTGCTTGGCTCGCCACCTATGTCGAGTCCTTGCGCCAGATGGTAAATTGGGCGGATGCTCTACGAAATGATGGTCGTTTCGGCGAAATGGAGGCACTGATCCTCCAGATCGGATTCGGCGAATATCTGAACCAGATCGCAGGTGGCATCCCGATGAGTCAGGGCGAAATCATTCGCCTCTCTGACATGGCCCTTGATGCATCCGAGCTTGAAACGGACGAAATCTCCACGCTTCGTGCCTCGGGCAATACGCAAGCTGCGCGCTCGCGCCTCGTTTCCTTGATCCAGGAGCGTAGTGCCGAAACCACGTTCGGCGCCACGGGCCTCGACGAAGAATTGGAAATGATCCGTGACCAGTTCCGCCGCTATGCGCTAGATCGCGTGGCCCCCAATGCACATGAGTGGCACCTGAACGACGAATTGATCCCGATGGAGATCATCGAAGAGTTGGCCGATATGGGCGTTTTCGGGCTCACCATCCCGGAAGAGTTCGGCGGCCTTGGTCTTTCGAAGGCCTCCATGTGTGTTGTCTCCGAAGAACTAAGCCGCGGCTACATTGGCGTCGGCAGCCTTGGCACCCGCTCTGAAATCGCCGCAGAGCTGATCCTTGCCGGCGGAAACCAGGAGCAAAAAGAGAAATGGCTTCCCGAACTAGCCTCAGGAGCAAAACTTCCCACCGCCGTTTTCACGGAGCCAAACACAGGCTCTGACTTGGGCGCACTCCGCACCCGCGCAATTAGGGACGAAAATGGCGACTACAAAATTACAGGAAACAAGACCTGGATTACCCACGCTGCACGAACACATGTGATGACCCTCCTCGCTCGAACGGATCCGGAGTCGACAGACTATCGTGGCCTTTCGATGTTCTTGGCAGAGAAGACACCCGGCACCGACGAAGCGCCCTTCCCCACCGAAGGCATGACAGGCGGCGAAATCGAAGTGCTCGGCTATCGCGGCATGAAGGAATACGAGCTTGGCTTCGACAACTTCCATGTTAAAGGCGAGAATCTGCTTGGAGGCACAGAAGGCAATGGCTTCAAACAACTGATGCAAACCTTCGAAAGCGCCCGCATCCAGACCGCCGCGCGCGCCATCGGCGTCGCTCAATCCGCGCTGGATGTCTCTCTTCAATATGCTCAGGATCGCAAGCAATTCGGCAAGTCTCTGATCGACTTTCCACGTGTCTCAGGCAAACTCGCGATGATGGCCGTCGAATTGATGATCGCGCGTCAATTGACTTATCACAGCGCGCGGGAAAAGGATGCCGACAGGCGCTGCGACCTTGAGGCAGGCATGGCAAAGCTCCTCGGTGCGCGTGTCGCCTGGGCAGCGGCGGACAACGGCCTCCAGATCCATGGTGGGAACGGCTTCGCGCTCGAATACCAGATTTCACGTATCCTTTGTGATGCGCGTATCCTAAATATCTTCGAGGGTGCCGCCGAAATTCAGGCTCAGGTCATTACGCGCCGCCTCATCGGATAGGGGCTAGCCCCGTCCTCTCAAAGACGCCAAATTAGGGGCATGCGACGCATGCTCCCACTCCTACTTTCTCTGACTCTTATCGGCTGCAATGAGGATGAGAGCCCATCCGGATATGCGGGCCAAGGCGCGGAATATGTGCTTCGCGAAATCAATGGAGCCTCATATCCCGAAAGGGCCACACTGATATTCCCTGAAGAAGGTCGAATTGCCGGCTCGGCGCCTTGCAATTCCTTTTCCGGCACTCTGCTCGCCCCTTACCCTTGGTTCGAACTTGGTCCCCTTGCCGTCACCCGGCGTGCGTGCCCGGATCTACCAGCCGAGTCCCAGTTTTTCACCGCACTGCAGCGCATGAAGCTCATTGAATTCAGCGGCAGCGTTCTCATCCTCTCCACGACTGAGGGAGAAGAAATGATCTTTACAATAGGTGATTAACCAAGCCGCCCGATTGCCGAAACCAACCTGTGACGCGCCTCCGGGAGCGCAGATTTTCCAAGCGACGCTAAAACTTTGTGCTCAAGGAAGTATCCGGTGGCCCCTAGCGCGATTACAATTTCTTGCGGCGCACCGTCGCCTTCCCCCTTCAGAACTGGGGGCAGCGGCAGCAACCTGTCAGCCCATTCCCCGGCACCTTGCGCACTAACCGCCCGCCCCGATCTGGGCGAAATGAAAGACAGATCTTCATTGATCCCCGTTGCTGCGCAGGCCGATAGGTCCAAACCAAAGCCCAGTTCTTCGAGCAACGCCACCTCCCACCTGAGATATGCCAAGGGCCAGAGTTCCGTATTCCCCAACAAATCCAGCAACCCCACTGTTCGCCAATACAGTCCTGGATGGTTTTCGCGCTCCGGCAGAACCGAAATCAAGAGGGACGAGACTGTCGCAACCCCTGCCAATGACAACCGATCTCCCATCGCCGCCGCTGTGCGGCTCTTGACCAGTTCGACCGTAAAACTGCCCAAATGATCTTCGAGCCGCGCTTTCCAAGTCAAATCAAGCTGTGCGCCGGCTTGCAGGACAGGCGCCAGCTTTCGACTCGTGCCACCACGAACGACACCGGCGTGTCGCCCCAAATTCTCTGTCAAAACCTCAATTATCGCCGCCGATTCACCATGCGGACGCGCTGAGAGGAGTATGCCCTGATCCCGCCATTCGATCATCTGCGCATCTGGCCACGCATCTTCCTCGCTGGCAAGCGCATGCTACTCTAGCCCCTCTTCGCCCAGAAGATGACGCCCGTCACGGTCCTCGACTTCAATCACCCACAGATCTCTGTCAAATTCTCGCTGCCTCTGGATCGACGCATCAACATCCGCCTCTGGGCCCGACGCGAGTTCCATCCACTTTCGAGCGCCTGTCATCAAATCGACGCTCCGTTGAAAGGCGGCCGCCTTCCCATCCAATGTGTTCAGCTTCACGAGCACAGCGCCCGCAGTCGCATCGCCGCGCGCGACGACAAACGCAGGAATAGTCAACGCCCGCAGCCGCGCAATATACGCGGAAACCCAGACATCCGCCGTTAGCCTCAAGAATTTCCGTCCCTGAAATCCAGCCCCATCTCCGAATAGCGCTCGGCCTCTTCCAGCCAGTTCGGGCGGACTTTGACCTGAAGAAAGAGGTGGACCTTCCGTCCGAGAAACTCCTCCAGCTCCTCTCGCGCTGCCTTCGACACAGCTTTCACAGTTTCGCCCTTCTTGCCGAGAACAATGCCTTTGTGGCCGTCACGGGCGACATAAATCACCTGATCAATCCGCGCCGACCCATCGCCACGCTCTTCCCAATTCTCGGTTTCGACAGTCAACTGATACGGGAGCTCCTGATGAAGTCTCAGGGTCAGTTTTTCCCGCGTCATCTCCGCCGCGATCATCCTCAGCGGCAGATCGGCGATCTGATCTTCTGGATAAAGCCATGGTCCCTCAGGCATCTCGCCAGCCAACCAAGCTTTTAGGTCCGCGCAGCCATAACCCTTTTCGGCCGAAATCATGAACGTCTGCGTAAATGGATAAGCCGCGTTCAAATCTTCTGTAAGCTTGAGCAATACCTCACTTTGAACACGGTCAATCTTGTTAATCGCCAGCGCCACCTTCGCGCGGCCCGTGCGCTCTGCCAGAGCATCCAAAATAGCGCGGACGCCATCCGTGATGCCACGGTGTGCCTCGACAAGGAGCACAACAACATCCGCATCAGCTACGCCGCTCCACGCCGCCGCGATCATAGCGCGGTCAAGACGTCTGCGCGGGCGGAACAAACCGGGCGTATCGACCAGAACCAACTGCGCATCGCCCTCCAGTGCCACGCCGCGAATTCGGGCACGAGTTGTCTGGACTTTATGCGTAACGATTGAAACTTTTGCCCCGACCATCCAATTGGTCAGTGTCGATTTCCCTGCATTGGGTTCGCCAATCAAAGCGACAAATCCGGCCCGTGTGGTCATTGTCGGTCTACTTTCTCTTTCGTACACGGCACTCAAACCGCGAATTTCGGTCAATTTTTCGATGTTTGGAGTCGTGTCAACATTGCCCGCGCAGCAGCTTGCTCGGCTTGCCGCTTCGAGCCCGCACTGCCACTCTCACTTTCACCGGACGACAGATGCACGACAATGGTGAATACCGGCTGATGATCCGGTCCGGATCGCGCGGTTTCCTCATATTTCGGAGGTCCGTCACCACGGGCCTGCACCCACTCCTGCAGCGCTGTCTTAGGGTCTCTGGCATCGTCCTCCACACTGTCGATCCTGTCACCCCAGAGACGGAGAACTAGCTGGCGCGCCGCCGCAAATCCTGCATCACGATAGACAGCGGCAATTGTCGCTTCCATCGCATCGCCCAGCAGCGCGTCTTTCCGCCGCCCACCGGATTTCATCTCTGAGCGCCCCAGCTTCAAGACAGCTCCCAGATCAATCTCGCGCGCGACAGCAGCACAGGTCTCTTTACGCACCAGCGCATTGAACCGCGGCGCCAGAACGCCTTCCGCCGCCCCCTTGTCCGCCTCAAAAAGCGCCTCGGCCATGACCAGCCCAAGAACTCTGTCACCCAAAAACTCGAGCCGCTGGTTGTTATCCCGATGCGGCGAGGTCATCGACGGGTGCGTCAGCGCCCGCACCAGAAGCTCTGGGTCTTTGAACTGGTGCCCCAAACGCTCTGAAAAAGCCTGGAGCTCTCGCGAAATTTTCATCGGACGGCCTCCAGAAACCGGTCCCATCTTAGCGCCCAAACCGCCCACGCGGTGGACCCATCTATCGAAAACAGCACCCGCCTGACATGCCCGACCAATTCCTCTTGCGGTACAAGCCCGACACCACCCGCCCCCCGGGCGACGCGGCTATCGGTTGAATTGTCCCGATTGTCTCCCAATACGAGGACGTGTCCCTCGGGGACGGTTATTTCAGCGGTATTGTCCAGTGCGGTTTCCCCGATATTGAGTACTTCATACTGTCGTCCAGATGGCAAGGTTTCCACAAACAACCGCTTTTCACACATCGCCCCCGTACCGACAGCCCCATTATAGCACCGCGGGAACAGACCCAAAGGCCCCTGTTTCACCATCTCTTCACGGAAGAGACCCGCGTCCACCTGCCGGATCAACTCCCCGTTTAAGAACACCTCACCATCCCGCAACTGAACTTGATCACCAGGGAGGCCGATAGCCCTTTTGACCAACATTGCTCCCTGTTCGGCACCATAGAAGACGATCACATCCCCGCGCTCAGGCAGCTTTCTGTCAACGGTCGCGACAACATAATCCCCCACGAGCAAGGCAGGTTTCATGCTGCCTGTCGGTATGGTGAACGGTGTCCAGAAAACGCGCGACGCCATCACCACGGCAAGGAAAATGGACAACAAGAATCCAATGGAGCGCGCCACCGAAAGCTCGGCATTCGGGCGAGAAAAACTTGGACCTTTCAACAGCAAATAGATCCACAAAGGGACAGCCGTATAGGGCACCAGCGCCGCCCAGACCCACCAGCCGGACCGCCCGGCATCGTTAAGTCGCCGCATCACATGGCCGATCTGCGGAACCGTTAATAACGCAAGTATCAGGATCAGCAGGGCATCCACCCAACGCGGAAAGCGGGAATAGAGCTGGCCGAAAACGAACACCACCGAAGGCAGCACCGTCACCAGAAACACGACGAAAAACTGGAGCCGCCCCGTCCGGCCGCTCCAGTCAAAGCCCGCAAAAATCAGGCGCAGCGGATTGAGTGTCGCGCGCATGGCCTAGCTGCCCTAGTCAATCGGATGGAAAAACCGGTCGCTCCGCCACGTCCAGAAGGCCAGCATAGACCGCCCTGCCGACGAGAACATCACCCGATCCGCACGCCCCACAATATCTTCATATGGGACGACACCGACACCGTTATTTTCTTGAAACACACGGCTGTCAGTCGAGTTGTCGCGGTTGTCCCCCATAAAGAAATAGTGACCGGCCGGAACCTCGAAAACACCAGTATTGTCGGTCTCCCGTGTCATGAAGTTCAGGACAGAGTGGCTCACGCCGTTCGGCAATGTCTCGATATACTTTTCCTTGCTGCACACCTGCCCCTGAGCGGGTCGGATCCCGCCAATGCACATCGGGAATTGTCCCTGCGGCCCTTGGCGTTCCATGACTTCCTCGAATGTGCCGTCTGGCACGAGTCCAACCGGCTCATCGTTGATATGCAGCACGCCATTCCGCATGGCGATCCGATCACCCGGCATCCCGACCAAACGTTTGATAAAATCCAGTCCCGTCACAGGATGGCGAAACACGACAACATCGCCACGTTCCGGCTCGGATCCTAAAATCCGGTCATTATCGCCCTTTAAAAATCCACAGAAATCTTCGGCATCAATATCAATACCGATAGATGGCAAGCGGATCGAAGGGCATGACGCATAGGAATAGCCGTAGGCCATCTTGTTCACGAATAGGAAATCCCCGATCAGCAAAGTGTCCTTCATGGAGCCTGACGGGATCCAAAATGGCTGGAAGAAAAGCGTCCGAAACACGCCCGCGATCAAAAGTGCGTAGACAACGGTCTTGACCGTTTCCTTCACACTTTCCCAAACGCCACCGCCCGTGGTCTCTTCGCTCATTTCCAGCTTCCTTTTTCGATTATCCGTGCTTCATGGGCGCGCATCGGGCGCGAGTCAAGCAAACGCCCCTCACGCTTTCGGTAACGGTCGTGCCTCAATCACCACAAAAGCTTGCGCCCAGGGATGATCGTCCGTCAGCGTCACATGGATAATGGCCTCATGCCCCTCTGGCGTCATGCTGTCGAGACGCTCCTTCGCCCACCCTGTGACCTGCATCACAGGCTGACCGCTCCGCAGGTTACTCACCGCCATATCTTTCCAGGCAATGCCCATCCGCAGGCCAGTCCCCAGCGCTTTCGAGCATGCCTCTTTTGCCGCCCAGCGCTTTGCATAAGTGCCCGCTACATCTCGGCGTCGCTCTGCCTTGCGCTGTTCGACCTCGGTAAAGACCCTGTTTCGAAACCGGTCGCCAAATCGGTCGAGCGTGCCTTGAATGCGCTCGATATTCGCTAGATCAGTTCCGATGCCAAGAATCATTGGGGTCAGCTGCTCCGCGCTTCGACCATCAATCGACGCATCTCAGTTATCGCAGGCCCCAGACCACGGAAAATCGCCTCACCAATCAGAAAATGACCGATGTTCAGCTCCATGACTTCCGGCAGCGCCGCGATCGGCTTTACCGTGTCATACGCGAGACCATGGCCTGCGTGAACCTCTAGCCCCAGAGAATGCGCAAAACCGGCCATCTCTGTCAGAGCGGCCAGCTCTCGATCCCTCGCATCAAATCTACCCTCCGAATGCGCGTCACAATATGCGCCGGTGTGCAACTCCACAACTTCCGCACCAATCCGCGCCGCCGCCTCGATCTGAGACCTGTCCGCCGCAATAAAGATCGACACACGACACCCAGCCTCCCGCAAAGGCGCGATAAAATGCGCAAGACGGTTTTCCTCGCGGGCAACCTCCAGCCCGCCCTCCGTCGTGCGCTCTTCGCGCTTTTCAGGGACGATACAAACCGCATGAGGTCGATGGCGCAACGCAATTGCCTGCATCTCATCCGTCGCGGCCATCTCGAAATTCAAAGGCACACTCAGCGTGTCCATCAATGCTTCGATATCCGCGTCGGTAATATGGCGGCGATCCTCTCGCAAATGGGCAGTTATGCCGTCTGCGCCTGCCTCTTCTGCTATCTTCGCCGCACGTTGCGGATCAGGATAGGCGCCACCGCGCGCATTGCGAACGGTCGCCACATGATCAATATTCACACCAAGACGCTGCTTTTCCATTCGTGCCTCCATTCTGACTGCACGACTTAGTGCAGGTCCGGCTCCTGATCATGCATGTCTTGGGGATTTTTCCCCAATTGCGCAAGTTTCTCGCGCAACTTCTTTCGCCGCCGGTTCTGATAAGCTCGGATCACCGGAACAGCCAGATAGTAGGAAATCAACGCCGCAATAATTCCGGGAACAATCCCGCCCACCAAAAATGGCAAGAAGACATCTCGATAAAAGATTTCGAGACGATGCCAATCCATCCTTTCTGGGCCGAATATTGCTAGGAAGTTATGCCATAGGTCGCGCCCCGCGCCCGCGAAAGTCTCAGCCAGGGTCAGCTCGATTGCGCCCTCCGGCATCCTCCGGCCAAGAATAAGATGGCCGGTCTCGAGCGAAATCGCGGCAATCGGGACATAGGTGAGCGGATTGCCAAAAAAAGTCCCCAAAATCGCGGCGATGATGTTTCCACGCAGGATTTTTGCTATCAAAGCGGCCGTGACAAAATGCAAACCAAACAGCGGGGTAAAAGCCACGAAGACCCCTGCAAAAATCCCCCTCGATATCTTTTCAGGGGTATCGGGCAGACGGCGCAATCGGTGTTTTACATACTCGAAGGCACGCATCCAGCCGCCGCGAGGATACACCACTTCAGCGAGGATTTGCCAAACTGGGCGTCGATCCCTTCGCTTGAAAACCAAACTACGCCCCTCTTCACCCGGCCTTTGCGGTTTCTCCGGCATGAACCGCACGCTGCGGATCACGGTGCCGGCCGATCGAAGACACGTTACTCTCCGCTTCCAACGCGGTCATGACACGATGAAGATGCTCTGCGTCCCGCAAATCGACATCGAGGAAGAGCCTGTAGAAATCCGGCTTCCTGTCTACGAAAGTAAGGTCAGAGATATTGGCCTTTTGCTCACCGATCAAAGTGCAGATCCGGCCCAACACACCTGCATCGTTGGAAATTGTCAGATCGAGCGTGACCGTATTCACGGACTTGTGCGTGCCCTCTTGCCAATGCAAATCAACCCATCGGTCGGGCTGGTCCTCGTAGTCGGCTAGGGCCGCACAGTCGATTGCATGGATGACGACGCCCTGACCGCGAAACGTGATCCCGACGATCCTCTCACCCGGCACCGGCTGGCAGCAGGGTGCGCGTCGATGCACCTGATCAGTTCCCAGCCCGATCACCGCACGGGCTTCTTCGATCTCTTCGCCCTGACGCTCGGCCAGGTCTGGATAGATCGCCAGAACCACCTCGCGCGCTGTCGTCTCGGCACTGCCCAAACGCGCGAGAAGCTCGTCCTCACCGTCGTTGATCCCCAGCGTTTTCGCCGCCGTCCGCAGTGCTTTGACCGTGGCCTTCTTCCCGACGTTCTCGAAAGCGACCCGCGCCAGTTCACGACCCAGTTTTATGAACCGTTCCCGGTCCTCTTCCCGCAACGATCGACGGATGGCACTCTTGGCCCGCCCTGTCACAGCAATATCAATCCACGTCGCTTGTGGCGTCTGGCCCTCAGCGGTGATGATATCGACAGACTGTCCGTTCTTGAGCCGCGTCCAGAGCGGGACGCGCAAACCATCCACCTTCGCACCGACACAAGCCGCTCCGATCCGCGTGTGGATCGCATAGGCGAAATCTATCGGCGTCGCCCCACGCGGAAGCTTGATCACATCACCCTTGGGCGTAAAGCAGAAAACCTGGTCCTGATACATCTCGAGTTTAACCGCCTCGAGAAATTCATCGTGATCATGGCTCTCATCGAGCCGCTCGGACAATGCCGTAACCCAGCGCACAGGATCGACGGCGAACCGGTTTTCAACCCGCTCGCCGTTTTTATACGACCAATGCGCTGCGACACCGGTTTCAGCGACCTCATGCATTTCGCGAGTACGGATCTGCACCTCAACGCGCTTTCCATCCCGACCGGACACGGTGGTATGAATCGATCTGTATCCGTTCGACTTTGGCTGGCTAATGTAATCCTTGAACCTGCCCGGAACCGCACGCCAGCGTTGATGGATCGCCCCGAGAACACGATAGCAATCCCCCTCCGTCGCGGTAATGATCCTGAAGCCATAGATATCAGAGAGGCGGGAAAAACCCTGATCCTTTTCCTGCATCTTGCGCCAGATCGAATAAGGCTTCTTTGCTCGGCCAGTGACCTCGGCACGGATATCGCTTTTTTCAAGCTCGATCCGCATATCGGCAGTGATCTTCTCGACCACATCGCCGGCCTCTTTCTGCAAAGTGATAAATCGCCGAATGATCGAATTTCGCGCCTCGGGATTAAGGACTCGAAAGGCAAGGTCTTCCAATTCCTCGCGCATCCACTGCATACCCATCCGCCCTGCGAGTGGCGCATAGATATCCATAGTCTCCCGCGCCTTCTGCGCCTGCTTGTCGGGGCGCATTGCCTTGATCGTCCGCATGTTGTGCAAACGGTCAGCCAGCTTCACCAGCGTGACGCGCAGATCACGGCTCATCGCCATGAAAAGTTTTCGGAAGTTTTCGGCCTGCTTCGTCTGGGTCGAGGATAACTGTAGATTGGTCAGCTTCGTGACGCCGTCGACAAGCTCCGCAATATCGCGGCCGAACCGCTTCTCAACCTCGGAAAATGACGCCTTGGTGTCCTCAATCGTGTCATGGAGCAGCGCGGTCACGATTGTCGCGTCATCCATCTGTTGCTCCGCAAGTATCGCGGCGACAGCAACAGGATGCGTGTAATAGGGCTCCCCTGAATGGCGAAACTGCCCCTCGTGCATCGCTTCGCCAAAAGCAAATGCATCCCGGAGCAGCTTTTCATTCGTGCGGGGGTTATATGCGCGGACGAGCCCGATCAGATCATCGACAGTCGTCATCTGCTCGCGCGTCTCCCGATCGCGATTAGCGCTGGCCCTGAGCTTCCATCAGGGCACGCAGAAGCTTTTCCTCGTCCATTGAGTCATCTTCCGGCTTATCGGCTTCCTGTCCCATCAGAAGCGCCATCGCGTCTTCTTCCGGCTCGTCCACTTCGATCTGCGACTGGTAGCTCTCGATCATGCGCTCGCGCAGATCGTCCGCCTGTTGAGTTTCCTCAGCGATTTCACGCAGCGACACGACCGGATTCTTGTCGTTATCACGGTCGACCGTTACCGGCGAACCAGACGCAATTTCCCGTGCACGATGCGATGCGAGCATTACCAGCTCGAAACGGTTCGGGACTTTGTCGACACAATCTTCTACGGTCACGCGGGCCATCTGCGCACTCCAATCGTTGCAGGCGTTCCTAGGAAGCCCCGCTCTTACGCCCTCAAAGCACTATTGACAAGGAGATTCGCTTATTTTTCTGCGGCTTCCCCCGGAATTGGTCGCACCTCGGCCCTGTCCTCGTCAGAGAGAGCCGCACACATTTCCATAACGGTTTTCCCGAGCACAGGATGCAACCAGCCACCCTCAATCTCCGCCCAGGGAACAAGCACAAAAGCCCGATCCTGAATCCGCGGATGTGGAAGGATCAATTGGTCAGGAGCTTTCGAAACCTGCTGCGATAAGGGCAGATCTTTCCACTCCAGAAACGTCGACCTGTCAGGAAGCACCAAGTCGCCATCCGCAAGAAGGTCCAGATCAAGCGTTCTTTGCCCCCACCGAACGAGTCTCTCTCGTCCAAATTCCGCCTCGATCTGGTGCAGCCTCTCCAATACATCCGCCACAGGCAGGTCGGTTTCAACGGCAACAACGGAATTGGCGAAGTCCGGCCCGGCCCCTCGCGGAAAACACGGCGTCTGGAAAATATTGCTACTTTTGTATATGTTGCCGATAGCCAAAGTGATTTGCAAAACTGCGCTTCGGAGTAGCTGCGCAGATTTTATTGGGGAATCCGTGGCGTTACTGCCTAGCGCGATATAAATAATTCGTCGGTTTTGTTCGTAAGACATGAGACCATCGAGTTTTTGAAAAAGATGTTCTTTCCCGTTCCATCGCACTCACGGAACCGTCGGGCAAGAGCAAGTAGAAGGGTTAATTTATGTTTTACAAAGACGAGCGCCTCGCGCTCTTCATTGACGGCTCCAATCTTTACGCTGCCGCGAAATCTCTGGGGTTCGATATCGACTACAAACTGCTACGGCAGGAATTCATGCGCCGCGGCAAAATGCTCCGCGCCTTCTACTATACCGCGCTCTTGGAAAATGACGATTATTCGCCGATCCGCCCACTCGTCGATTGGCTGAACTACAACGGCTACAACATGGTCACCAAGCCGGCCAAGGAGTTCACCGATAGCCAAGGGCGCCGCCGCGTCAAAGGCAATATGGACATCGAACTCACAGTCGATGCTATGGAAACCGCCGAGCATGTGGATCACATTGTCCTGTTTTCCGGTGATGGCGATTACAGGCGATTGGTCGAGGCGCTCCAGCGCAAAGGTGTGCGTGTCTCCGTTGTCTCAACCATCCGCAGCCAGCCGCCGATGATTTCGGATGACCTCCGCCGTCAGGCCGACAACTTCATTGAGCTTGAAGAGCTACGCGATGTCGTCGGCCGCCCATCCCGCGAGCCGCGTGACGACGACGAACAGTCCTGAGCCGCTAGCCCCGGCTGCCGCCAACACGCGTCGCACGGGGCAGGCCGCTCAGGCTTGAGATATGATCCTGCCAGCGTCTGAGCATTCGTCCCAGTTCGTTCATACGGACGGGTTTGGCTAGGAAATCGTCCATTCCCGCCTCAAGGCACTTCTCCGCCTCACCCGCCATGGCATTGGCAGTGATGGCAACAATAACGGTCCTCGCGTCACTCTCACCTGCACCTGCCGCCTCCGCTTTGCGGATTTCTTTGGTGAGTTCGAAACCGTCTAGGTTCGGCATGTGACAATCAGTTATGACAATTGGAAATTTCTCTTTCTGCCAGACGTCCAGCGCTGCTACTCCGTCATCCACAATGACCGGATCATATCCCAGCTTCTCCAACTGCAGTTTGAGGACTGACTGATTTACCAGATTGTCCTCGGCCACCAGAATCCGGTTCCGCTTTCTCGCCTCATCATCCAATGGCTTTCCAAGAATCGCCGGATCATCTGCCACGTCGAAAATCGAGAGGTCGGGCATCTGCCGTCCAGACAGCACACTCAGTCCTTCGATCAGTTCAGACGGGAGAAGCGGGCTACACTCCACGACATAATTCGTCGGACTGACCAGCCCATATTTGCGGCGACGTTGATTGCTGATGGTCAGGTAGCGTTGCCGGGGGAAGGAATGATGAAAACGCGCAACCACATGTTCATCATATTGAAATTCCGCGTCAAGCGCCCCGATCAAGACCAACGTGTCGGGTTTCGCCATATTCACCAACCGGCTCAATTCCGATTCCGACTCCGCCCAAGCGACCCGCGCACCACGAGCCTCGATTATCCGCCTCCACGCCTCTCGCATCGGGTGCCCTGTCGCCAGCCCAATAACATTGATGCCGGAAAGATCGTCACCCTTTAGATTTCCATGACCCTCCACAATTGGCAGAGCCACGTCTATCTGCGCACCCTCACCGAGCTTGCCGCGGGCAGAAACCGTACCGCCCATTTTCTCAACCAACTGCTTTACAATCGTCAGGCCAAGCCCTGTCCCTTCGCGCAATTGGGCTGGACTTCCTCCTCCCTGCTCAAAGGGTGAAAACAGCGTGGCGAGAGTGGCCTCATCCATCCCGATCCCGTTGTCCACAACGCTGATCCCCAATGTCCCACTATCCAACCTACGGACGGCGAGCTGCACCAGCGCCGGTTCTGAGGCATCCAACTCGCGCGCTGAGAATTTGACCGCGTTACTCAGGAGGTTCAAAACAATCTGTCGCAGCCGTCCGGGATCGCAGAACATAACGTCGGGAATATCCGGCGAGATATCCAGCTGGACGGATACGTTCTTGTGATCAGCGACAATCTTGATCGCTTCCACCGCGCTTTCGAATAGCGAGAGGAGTTTCGTCGGCACAGGGGTCAGCGAAAGCTTCCCTGCCTCTATTTTGCTAATATCCAATACATCATCAATAATCCGAAGGAGTGAAAATGCGCTTTCACGAGCGGTGCGGAGCATTCTCCGCTGCTCAGGCACCAACTCACCCGTTTCAAGAATTTCAAGCATGCCCACCACGCCATTCATCGGCGTCCGAATCTCATGGCTCATCGCCGCAAGAAAGTCCGATTTCGCACGCGTTGCGCTCTGGAGATCCCGATTACTAGACAACAGCACATCGCTGAAATTTTTGTTCAGCTGCGCGAAATAAAAGATCTCAACTGAAATGACTGCGAATGCCGTGAGCGATGCGGCAATCCCGATTTCAGTTCTGTAAGAGACCGCGTTCGGGTCGATCAGCCCAAGCGACTGAACATCAATCATCCAATAGGTTGCCCAAAGCCCTAATGCGATCGCCGTTGTCGCAATCAGGAAGAGCTTCTCTTTCTTCAGAGAGAAGAGAACGAAGGGCGCACCGGCCCCGACAAGGAACAGAATATCGACCCTGCTGATTGGATCAGTAAACAAAGTACCGATAAAGATTCCAATCAAACATCCGGTAATCCATAACAGACGCCCTATGTCATCACGACCCAGGCGGATGCAGATGAACAAAAGAAAGGTGCCAATAAAGGTTGGTGTCGTTGCCACCAACATGGATTGGAGCCCCAGATACAAACTGAACGCAGTCCAGATCGCGACCATCGCAAAAATGATGTATCCAGTTATTCGGATTGAGCGAATACGCCGCTCTTTATTGAACAATTCAGCGGCTATTGGTGCCCGTTCTGTCGTTCCCATCAGCAACCTCGCACTCTTACAACCTAATTTTTCTATACGAAAGCATTGACCCACAAGGAAAATCCGCCAAAAGGATACTCTTTACAATTATACGGCGAACGTCTCCCCCGGATTAGTCAACCCCCGCATTTAATTCAGCCTTTGGCTAACAACTGTGTCGCGATCTCGCGAGGTGGTGAGCGCCCGAATCACAATTCTCGCTGGAAAATCATGCCGGAGTCGCGCATACGGTGTTTCCGATCCCAAAGGCTCTTCCAAATGCTGGAAAGGATAGAGATGACCGCGCCCCTGACACTTTACCTGGCCGCTCCTCGTGGTTTCTGCGCAGGCGTTGATCGCGCCATCAAAATCGTCGAAATGGCGATCGAGAAATGGGGTGCGCCGGTCTATGTCCGCCATGAGATCGTCCACAACCGTTACGTTGTAGATGGCCTCCGCGACAAAGGTGCCGTTTTCGTCGAAGAGCTCGACGAATGTCCACCGGACCGGCCGGTGATTTTCTCCGCCCACGGCGTTCCGAAATCAGTTCCGGCCGAGGCGGAACGTCGGGAAATGCTCTTTGTTGATGCCACCTGCCCTCTCGTGAGCAAGGTTCACATCGAGGCGGCCCGCCACCATGAAAACGGCCTTCAAATGATCATGATCGGCCACGCGGGCCATCCAGAAACAATCGGAACTATGGGTCAGCTCCCCGCTGGTGAG
Organism: Marivivens sp.; assembly: GCA_017643845.1. Taxonomy (GTDB): domain Bacteria; phylum Pseudomonadota; class Alphaproteobacteria; order Rhodobacterales; family Rhodobacteraceae; genus JAEPMR01. Next base: position 32,505 of record JAEPMR010000028.1, read on the forward strand.
GTTCTATTGGTGGAAACAGTAGAGGACGTCGCCTCCGTCGTGGTTCGCGACCCCGAGAACCTCGCCTTCGTGACTCAAACGACGCTCTCGGTCGATGACACGCGCGACATCGTCGCGGCGCTCCAGTCCCGTTTTCCCGCTATTGTCGGCCCCCATAAGGAAGACATATGTTACGCCACTACCAATAGGCAGGAAGCGGTCAAAGCCATCGCACCGGACTGCGATGCACTTTTGGTGGTAGGTGCCCCAAATTCATCAAATTCCCGCCGGTTGGTCGAGGTCGCCACCCGCGCGGGCTGCGCCTATTCACAGCTGGTCCAACGCGCCACAGACATCGACTGGCGGGCGCTGGAAGGGATCAAGTCCGTCGGCATCACGGCAGGCGCATCAGCACCCGAGTCACTGATCAACGAGGTTATTGAGGCGTTCAAGTCCCGGTATGACGTGACAGTTGAGGTCGTCGAGACCGCGAAAGAGAACGTCGAATTCAAAGTCCCTCGCGTGTTGAGGCAACCCGCATGACCAAAATCCCGCGTTCCGCCCTTATACTCGGTCTCGCCGGTCTGATACCTTTCCTGTGGGGTGCGGCAACATTGCTTTCACCATCCTTGGCGCAATGGGGACAGTCCGCCCTCGGCGGTCGCTTTGTCGGCCCATACGTGCAGCTCTTTTACGGCACAATCATCCTCTCTTTCATGTCGGGCGTTCTTTGGGGCTTCGCGGCCAAGGCAAACGGAGCGATAGCAACGACAGGCTACGCTCTTTCTGTCATCCCTGCACTTTGGGCGTTTTTCATGACCGGCGGAGGGCCGGTGACTGCCGCGATGAACCTGATCGTCGGTTTCCTCGGCGTTCTCGCGATTGACTGGCTGTTCTGGCGTCAGGGGCTGACGCCAGACTGGTGGATGCGATTGCGCGTTCTCCTCACCGCCATTGTCTGCCTTGCGCTCGGAATTGGCGTGCTCTGATGGCGGGGCTAAGTCTATTTTCAATGCCAAGCTCCGGCAACAGCTACAAGGTTCGCCTTATGCTGTCGTTCCTCGGCCTGAATTACGAACATATCTCCTGCGAAAATGGCAGCGACGCCCTTGCCGATGCCAAGGCGAGTGGCAATGCCCCCATGGGAAAACTCCCGGCTCTCCACCTGCCGGATGGTCAAATTTTATCTGAATCGAATGCGATATTGTGTTACCTCGCACAAGGTACAAGCTGGCTCCCCGACGACGGGCTCGAACAGGCGCGAATGCTGTCATGGATGTTCTTTGAACAGAATCGCCACGAACCCATCATCGCAGTCCGTGCATCGCTTCGCACCTATCCGGAACGCGCTCACCTCGCGACGCCCGCACGCATGGCAGAGCTACTCGATAGCGGCTACGCAGTGCTCGCGTTGATGGAGGATCACCTTGCAGATAACACCTGGTTCGCCGGGCAGCAGGCGTCTGTCGCCGATATTGCGCTCTATGCCTATACCCACACAGCGGGCTCGCGCGGGGGCTATGACATGACCCGCTTCCCGAATATCAGCGCATGGGTCTCCCGGATCGCTGCCATGCCAAATTACGTCGGACTGGACGACATCCCATGACTGCGGATCGCCAGACACTCGCGGCTTACGAGGCCAGGGCCGACGACTACCTGCGCCTGACCGCCTCGACGAAACCACATAAGAACCTGCAAGAGTTCATGGATGAGCTTCCCGCAGGAGCCAAAGTGCTCGATATCGGTTGCGGACCCGGCACAGAGTCCGCGCACATGCGCGCGGCCGGTCTTTCGCCCGACCCTTTCGACGCGTCCGAAAGCATGGTGAAACACGCGCGTGACACTTTCAATCTCCCCGCTCGCATCGCCACTTTTGACGAAATTGCCGGTGACTCAGCCTATGACGGCGCGTGGGCTAATTTCAGCCTCTTACACGCCGATCCTTCCCGGTTGCCCCAGCATATTTCTGCGATCGCCAAAGCCCTTAGG
>JAEPMR010000029.1 GCA_017643845.1 Marivivens sp.
GCATTGCCCGTCTTGCAGGCATCATGGGCGCCAAGAAAACCGCCGATCTCATCCCCCTCTGCCACCCGCTGCCGATCACCAAGGTCGCGCTCGACCTCACCCCCGACGCCTCGCTGCCCGGCATCCGCATCACCGCCACGGTGAAAACCTCCGGTCAGACCGGCGTCGAAATGGAGGCCCTCACCGCCGTCTCCACCGCAGCGCTGACCGTCTATGACATGGTCAAAGCCGTGCAGAAGGACATGGTCATCAGCGACATCCGCCTCCGCCTGAAAGACGGCGGAAAATCGGGAAGGTTTGAGGCGGAATGATCTCCGTCGCGCAGGCACTTGATCACCTTTTCGCCCTCGCCCCCACGCTGGGCGTGGAGGACGTGCCACTGGCCGAGGCTTCGGGCCGCGTCCTCGCCCGCCCTTTGACCGCCCGCCTGACGCAACCGCCCTTCCCCGCCTCGGCGATGGACGGCTACGCGGTCTGCGCGGCCGATGTCGCCATCGGCGCATCCCTCACCGTCATTGGCGAAAGCGCCGCGGGTCACGGCTTTTCAGGCCATGTAACAGCCGGTCAAGCCGTCCGCATCTTCACCGGCGCGCCGGTGCCAGACGGGGCCGACAAGGTCGTCCTGCAAGAGGACGTCACCCGCACAGGCGACCACATCACGCTCGGCCCTGACATTGGCCCGGGCGACAACATCCGCCCCGCCGGTGCCGATTTCGCTGAAGGCACCCCCTTCGCCGCACCGCATCTCCTGCGCCCCGCCGATATCGCGCTTCTGGCCTCGATGAACCACGCCACCGTGCCCGTTTACCGCCAGCCCGAGGTTGCCATCATCGCCACCGGCGACGAACTGGTGCAACCGGGCGAAACACCCGGCCCCGACCAGATAATCGCCTCCAACGCGCTAGGGCTCGCAGCCCTTTTGCGCGAACATGGCGCCCGCCCGCGCCTCCTGCCCATCGCCCGCGATACCGAGAGCGCCCTGCGCCTGACCTTCGAAATGGCACAAGGCGCCGACCTCATCGTCACCATCGGCGGCGCGTCCGTCGGCGATCATGATCTCGTGGGCAAGGTCGCGTCCGACCTCGGCATGGACCGCGCCTTTTACAAAATCGCCATGCGCCCCGGCAAACCGCTGATGGCAGGCACGCTCAACGGCGCGATGATGGTGGGCCTGCCCGGCAATCCTGTCTCTTCGCTGGTTTGCGGCCATGTCTTTCTGCGCCCCGTGATCCGCGCGATGCAGGGCCTTCCCCGCGCCGCACTCGCACGCCAAATCGCCCCCTTGGGCCGCGACATCGCCGCCAACGGCCCGCGCGAGCACTACATGCGCGCGCGCCTCGTCGATGGTCAGGTGATCCCGTTCGACCGGCAGGACAGCGCCCTCCTCACCGTTCTCGCAACGGCCGATTGCCTCCTCGTCCGTCCGCCGCACGATCCACAACAGGTCGCTGGCACACACGTCTCCATCATCCGGCTCTGACGCAATTCCATCCTCCCGATTGACACAAAACGGGAACATGGGTAGAACAATTGCAAAACCAATGGCGCAAGCGCCCCGAGCAGCCGGAGACAGCCCATGCTAACCAAGAAGCAACTGGACCTTCTCGAATTCATCCACCGCCGCGTGCAGCGCGATGGCGTGCCGCCCTCGTTTGACGAGATGAAAGAGGCGCTCGACCTGCGCTCCAAATCAGGCATTCACCGCCTGATCACGGCGCTGGAGGAACGCGGCTATATCCGCCGCCTCGCCCACCGCGCCCGCGCGCTCGAAATCATCCGCATGCCAGAGGCTCTGGAAAAGCGGCTCGGCGGCGGCTTCACCCCCCGCGTGATCGACGGCGACCGTCCCGATCAGACCCCCGCCAATGCCCTGCCGATCGAGCAGGCTGGCGCGCTGGAACTGCCCGTCATGGGCCGCATCGCCGCCGGTGTCCCGATCGAGGCGATTTCCGAAGTGTCCCACAATGTCGCCGTGCCGCAATCGATGATCGGGCGCGGCCATCATTACGCGCTCGAGGTCAAGGGCGACTCGATGATCAACGCGGGCATCAATGACGGCGATGTGGTGATCATCCGCGAAACCAGCACAGCCGATGAGGGTCAGATCGTTGTGGCATTGGTCGAGGGGCATGAAGCCACCCTCAAAACCCTACGCCGCGCCAACGGCATGATAGCACTTGAGGCCGCAAACCCAGCTTATGAAACGCGCCTCCTGCGCGATGATCAGGTGAAAATTCAGGGCCGACTCGTCGGACTGCTACGCACCTATTGATCCGGCTCTCGGGCCGGATGCCACAGCCTCCGACCCGCCCGCGCGCGCGCCGTAACCACGTCGAGCCCCCCCTGCAAAGGGGAGATCGCCAGCGCCCCTGTCTGGCGCAATCTCACGGCGTCATAGCGGTCGCATGGCCGCATGGCCCGCGGGTCTTCGGTGTTGGCGATCAGCACATCCGCGCCCGCGCACCCGCCGCCCAGTTCCGCCAGCGCCCGCTTTCCGGTGACCAGCACCACCCGCGCGCCGTTCGGCAAATCCAGCGTAACCCGCCGCCCCTCCCGCACAAATCCCGCCTTCGCTGCCGCCACCTCCTGCGCCACCGGCGCTCCGTCATTCTCCAGCCAGACATCGGCTGAGAACCCGTCTCCCTGCGGCTTCGAAAGCACGCGGCCCTCCGGCCCCAGCCAGCCGATCAGCCCGCCCGTATCCGCCACCAGCACCGGCGGGCGTTCCGTCCCCGCCCACCACAACGCCGCGACCGCCATCGCCGCGAAGATCGCTCCCGGCATGACGACCGTTCCCATCAGCGGCACCGCCAGCACATTCGCCAACAGCCCGTATTGCGCACTCATGTTGAAATGTGCGAGCGCCACCGGCGCGGTCGCCAGCCCCGCGATCAGCGACGACGCAACAACGCCCGAAATCCAGCGCAGCAGCACCGGGCAGCGGGCCGTGCGTGCAAACAGCGCCCGCCCCCGCTCGAACCCGGCCACCAGCGCCACCGTCGCGGCGAACGACATCTGGAATCCCGGCCCCAGCATCTCCTCGGGCCGCCGCACCAGCACCACCAGCGCCGCCACCGCCACCGCCCGCAACGTGATCGCCCGCGCGCCCACCAGCACCGCGCCAAAGAGGATCGCCACCATGACAAAGGCCCGCTCCGTTGCCACATTTCCCCCCGACAGCAGCAAATACGCACCGCCCGCGATCAGTGCCGCCACCGCCGCCGCCCGCCGGATCGCCAGCGCTCCGCCCATCGGCCAGCCCGTCACCAGTGAAAGTCCCACCATGAGCCGCCGCGCCAGAACAAAGACACCCCCCGTCAAAAGTCCCATATGCAGCCCCGATATCGCCAGCAGATGTGCAAGGTTTGACCGCCGCAGCGCTTCTGTGTCGACTTTCGGTATGGCCGCGCGATCTCCGGTCAGGATCGCCGCCGCAAACGCGCCGGTGCCGTCCGGCATTCCCGCCCGGATCGCCTTGGAAAGATGCGCCCTGAGCCGCGCAATCCACAGCCCCGTGCCTTCCTCGGGCGGGTAGAGCATCAGCACCGGACGGCGCGTGTAGCCTACCGCCCCCAGCCGGTCGAACCATGCTGCCCGCCGGAAATCATATCCGCCCGGCTCAACCGGCCCCGCCGGAGGCGACAGATGCGCCGTGGCGATCACCACCATCCCTGGTTCCGGCACGATGAACCCCTGCCGCCCATGCAATGACAGCCGCACCCGCTCCGGCGTGTCGGCAAAGGGCATGTCGCCCAAAATCACCCTGTCCAGCGTCAGCCGCACCGCGTCCGATGCCGAACGGTCAATCGCTACGATCCGCCCCTCCACCGGCCCGTAAAAACGGAAATCCAGCACCGGCGCGGCCACCGTCTGCGCCCTGATCCCCGCGAGCAGCATTCCGGCAAGGACGAGCGCCACCGCCCTCGGCAACAGCCCCCACGGGCTGGGCATGGCTCGGTCCAACAGCAACAGCGCCACCGCGCCCCCTGCGATCACGCCCCACACCACCACGTCTGGTTCTCGCAACAGCCGGAAATAGATGCCGATACCGAAGGCAAGACACACAGGCGCCCATAGCAAGAGCCGCCCCCGCTGCCGCTCCAACCGCTCCGCCCACCGGCCCATCACGCGCCCTTGTCCTTGTCTGCGCGGCCTAGTATCCCGCATCAACGCAGCCTATCCGTCCCAGAGTTATCGAAAGGTAAACGCATGTCCGCAGATCAACCGGTCGTCACCCGTTTCGCCCCCTCGCCCACCGGCGCTCTGCATATCGGCGGCGCACGCACCGCGCTTTTCAACTGGCTCTTTGCCCGTGGGCGCGGCGGCAAGTTCCTGCTGCGGATCGAAGACACCGATAAATCCCGCTCCACCCCAGAAAACCGTCAGGCGATTCTCGACGGGCTGACTTGGCTCGGCCTCGATTGGGATGGTGAGCCGATCAGCCAGGCCGAACGCGCTGACCGCCACGCCGAGGTTGCCCATCAGCTTCTGGCCGAGGGCAAGGCCTACAAATGCTTCGCCACGCCCGAAGAGATCGACGCCTTCCGCGAAGCCGCACGCGCCGAGGGCCGTTCGACCCTGTTCCAGTCCCCATGGCGCGACGTTGACCCCGCGACCCACCCGGACGCGCCCTATGCCGTCCGAATCAAAGCCCCGCGCGAGGGCAAGACCACCCTCACCGATGCCGTGCAGGGCGATGTCACATGGTCGAACGATCAGATCGACGACATGATCCTCCTGCGCTCGGATGGCTCTCCTGTCTATATGCTCGCTGTGGTTGTGGATGATCACGATATGGGCGTCACCCACATCATCCGCGGCGACGATCACCTCGCCAACGCCTTCCGCCAGAACCTGATCTACGAGGCGATGGGCTGGGCCAAGCCGGTTCTCGCCCATATCCCCCTGATTTTCGGGCCGGATGGCAAGAAACTCTCGAAACGCCACGGCGCGACCGGGGCCGCCGAATATCAGCACATGGGCTATCCGGCGGCTGGTATGCGCAACTACCTCGCCCGCCTTGGCTGGAGCCACGGCGATGATGAGTTCTTCACCGATGAACAGGCACAGGACTGGTTCGGGCTCGACGGCATCGGCAAATCGCCCGCACGGTTCGATTTCAAGAAACTCGCCAATATCTGCGGCCAGCACATCGCCGCTGCCGAAAATGCTGCACTGCTGCATGAATTGGAAGAATTCCGCGCCGCCATCGGCGATCCCGCCTTCACACCCGAACAACGTGACGGCATGTCGCGGGCCATGTATTGCCTGAAAGATCGCGCCAAGACACTACCGGAACTCATTGAAAAGGCGCATTTTATACTCGCATCGCGCCCCCTTGAGATTGAGGAGAAAGCCGCGGCCCAACTGGATTCTGTATCCCGTGGTATACTGTCGGAATTGACGCCGCAGCTGCAAAGTGCTAGCTGGGAGCGCGAAGAGTTGGAAGCGCTTGTGGCAGCCCTTGCAGAGCGGCATGACACCAAGTTGGGAAAACTCGCCGGTCCCCTGCGGGCCGCGCTGGCCGGGCGCTCAGTATCCCCCAGCGTTTTCGATATGATGCTAGTCCTCGGGCGGGAGGAGACCATCGCCCGATTGGAGGAGGCGACCGCCTAAGAACACCGTCCTAAAAAGACGTTAAGGGCTCAGGCAGTATGCAGAAACACCCTGCGCCACATCCCGTGGGCAGGCACGAGACGGGGATAGAGAGATGGCAGAAAACACCAAAACCGCGAAATTGACGATTGACGGCAAAGAATATGAATTGCCCATTCACTCGCCTTCCGCGGGACCGGATGTCATCGACATCCGCAAGCTCTACGCGCAGGCGGGCGTATTCACCTATGATCCCGGCTTCACCTCGACCGCGTCGTGCGATTCCACCATCACGTTTATCGACGGTGATAAGGGCGAGCTTCTGCACCGCGGCTACCCGATAGACCAGCTGGCCTCGAAATCGCATTTCCTTGAGGTCGCATTCACCCTGCTCTACGGCTACCTGCCGAGCGCCGACGAGCTGGAAAAGTTCGAAAGCCTCGTGACCAATCACACGATGATCCATGAGCAGATGCACTATTTCTTCCGTGGTTTCCGCCGCGACGCACACCCGATGGCCACCATGGTCGGCGTTGTGGGTGCGATGTCGGCCTTCTACCACGACTCCACCGACATTAACGACGAACACCAGCGCGAGGTCGCGTCGATCCGCCTGATCGCCAAAATGCCGACGATCGCGGCGATGGCCTATAAATATTCCATCGGCCAGCCCTTCGTCTATCCGCGCAACGATCTCGATTACGCCTCGAACTTCCTGCATATGTGCTTCGCGGTTCCGGCAGAGGAATATCAGGTCAATCCGATCCTCGCCCGCGCGATGGATCGCATCTTCACCCTGCACGCCGACCACGAGCAGAACGCCTCCACCTCGACGGTGCGCCTTGCCTCCTCGTCAGGCGCCAACCCGTTCGCCTGTATTGCGGCTGGTATCGCCTGTCTCTGGGGACCGGCCCACGGCGGCGCCAATCAGGCCTGCCTCGAAATGCTGCGCGAGATCGGCACCGTGGATCGCATCCCCGAATACATCGCCCGCGCCAAGGACAAGAACGACCCGTTCCGCCTGATGGGCTTCGGTCACCGCGTCTACAAGAACTTCGACCCCCGCGCGAAGGTCATGAAAGAGAGCGCCGACGAGGTGCTCGGCCTTCTCGGCATCGAAAACAACCCGACGCTTCAGGTCGCCAAGGAACTGGAGCGCATCGCTCTCGAAGACCCGTATTTCGTCGAAAAGAAGCTCTACCCGAACGTGGATTTCTATTCCGGCATCATCCTCGATGCGATGGGCTTCCCGACTTCGATGTTCACCCCGATCTTCGCGCTTGCGCGCACGGTTGGCTGGATTTCCCAATGGAAAGAACAGCTTGCCGATCCGCAGCTCAAAATCGGTCGTCCGCGCCAGCTCTATCTCGGCGACACGGCGCGCGATTACGTCGATATCGAAAACCGCTAGGCAATCAGGGCCGCCCTCGGGCGGCCCTTTTTCTGTCCGATGACAATTCTCACCACGTCCCGCCTGCGCCTGCGTCCTGCGACCAAGGCCGATCTCGCCGCCTTTCACGTTGCCCTGTCGGACCCCCGCGCCATGCGCTACTGGTCCACCCTGCCCCATGAGAGCCTCGCCGTCAGCCGGGAATGGCTCACCCGAATGCGTCACGGCACCCACCCAGATTTCGCCATCGAACATCGCGGTCAGGTCATCGGCAAGGCAGGCGCTTACGGTTTGCCCGAGGTGGGCTTTCTATTGCACCCGTCCGCATGGGGGCGCGGCTTCGCGACCGAGGCGATGGCCGCTGTCATCGCCCATGTGTTCGCCAGCACCGATACAGACCACCTAACCGCCGATGTGGACCCCCGCAACACCGCGTCACGCCGCGTTTTGGAAAAGCTCGGATTTCACATATCGCACAGCGCCACGCGCACATTCCTGCTGGGCGATGAATGGTGCGACAGCGTCTACTATCGGCTGGATCGGAATGAGAGACTGCGTGCCGCCCCGTAAGGGTTCAGCGGCGCTGCCAGTCCACCGGAAACCGCGTCTAACGGCCCTCGAACTGGGCGGGCCGCTTCTGGGTAAATGCCAGAACCCCTTCTTTGAAGTCTCTCGTCTTGCCGCATTTGCCCTGTAGACGCGCCTCCAGCAGGAATTGATCTTCCAGCGTATTCTGCCACGTGTGCCGCATCGCCTCTTTGATATGCTTGTAGGTCTCGGTCGGCCCGCTCGCCAGATGCCGCGCCCGCGCCCACCAATGGGCCGCAAATTCGGCCTCGGGTATGACCTCGTAGATCATCCCCCAGTCATAGGCCTGCTCCGCCGTGATCCGGTCGGCAAACAGCATCGCCCCCATCGCCCGCGCATGACCCACCTGTCGCGGCAGCGTATAGGTGCCGCCCGCATCTGGGATCAGCCCGATCCGCGAAAAAGCCTGCACGAAAAAGGCCGCGTCGCTCGCCATGACCACATCCGTCACCAGCGCGAGGTTCGCCCCCGCACCCGCAGCCGCACCGTTCACAGCCGCGATCGTCGGTATCTCACTGTTCTGAATGGCCCGCACCATCGGCAGGTATTCGTCCCGCAGCACGCGCTCCAGATCAAGGTCCGACAGCCGCCCGCTATCGCCCAGATCCTGCCCCGAACAAAATGCATTGCCGGCACCTGTCAGCACCAGCACCCGCGCCTCCTCGCCCGCGCGGCGCACCGCATGGGTGATCTCTGCCCGCATCTGCGCAGACAGCGCGTTCATCACTTCAGGCCGGTTCAGCGTCAGAATGGCAACATCCTCACGCAGCTCATAGCCGATTGCCTTGTAGTTCATGCCTTGCCTTTCCTGAGGGCCACAGCGCCTTGCCCTGTCACCTAGTAAACCAAACGGTTTAGAAAAGCCCCGGTGACGTTACGACCGCAGGATTTCTTGCAGTCGTTTCTTTTCTGCATCGCTCAGACTGTCCGGCTCCTCGGCCCGCGCCTGAGCCCGCCGCCGGATCGTGCCCCAGCCCACGCCGAGCGCAATCAGCAACATGCCGGGCGCGGCCAGCCACAGGATGATATTCGCCCCACCCGCATCCGGCTTCAGCAACACAAACTCCCCATACCGCGCAACAATGAAATCCACGACCTCCTCATCGCTGTCCCCCTCCACCAGCCGCTCACGCAGCAGGATCCGCAAATCACGGCTGATCGGCGCATTGGATTCGTCGATGCTCTCGTTCTGGCACACAGGGCAACGCAGCCCCTTGGAAATTTCCCGCGCGCGCGCCTCCAGCGCCGGATCGTCCAGCACCTCATCCGGCTGCACCGCGAATACAGGCGACGCTATCAGCGCAAGGATCAGCAAGAGCGCCCTCATTCCGCTGGCACCGCATTGCCCGGGCGCTTGGGCGCGCCTGCCGCCACCCGCAGCCGCCGGTCGCTCAGCGACACGAAACCGCCAAGCGCCATCAGGATCGCACCACCCCAAATCCAGTTCGCAAAGGGCTTGATATAGGTCCGCACGGCCCAGCCTCCCCCCGTTTGCGGATCCCCGATCACCAGATAAATGTCGCGCAAGAAACCGTTGCGAATGGCCGCTTCGGTGGTGGGCATGCCTGCCACCGGATAGACCCGCTTCTCAGGCCGCAGCACCGTCACCTCGCGCCCGCCCCGCCACACGACCATCTCCGCCTGTGTCGAAACATAGTTCGGCCCTTGCACCCGCTCCACGCCGCGCAGCTCGATCTCCCAACCGGCCACGTCAAAGCGCTCGCCCTCCTTGGCAACGCGGATGTCCTCCACCTGCCACGCCGTCAGTGCCGCAATGCCAAAGATCGTGACCCCCAGCCCTGCATGGGCAATGAACTTGCCCCAATCCGCACGGGGAAGCCGTGCCACGCGGCGTAGCCTGTCAGCCACCATGCCCCGCCCGCTGCGGCTCCACAGATCAAAGGCAGCGCCCAGCACCACCCAGACACCCAGCATCACGCCCACCGGCCCCAGCGCGCTCTTGCCCGTCTGCATCGCCCATGTCAGCGCGCCCGCGGCCAGCGCCAGCAGCAGCACATAGCGCAGCTGCGAAACGGCACGGCCCAGATTGCCCCGTTTCCACGCCAGCATCGCTCCGGGCGGCAGGATCACCGCCAGCCCCACAAAGAACGGTGTAAACGCTGCGTCAAAAAACGGTGGCCCGACCGACAGCACCCGCCCCATGAGCATCTCCGCCACCAAGGGCCAGATCGTGCCGATGAACACCACAAAGGCACTCACCGCCAGCAGGATATTGTTCAGCACCAGCGCGCTCTCACGGCTCACCGTCGAAAAGACGCCTTTGGATTCCATCGCCCCCGCCCGCAGCGAATACAGCACCAGCGCCCCGCCCAGGAACACCACCAGAATCATCAGGATGAAAACCCCGCGCTCGGGGTCATTGGCAAAGGCATGCACACTCGTCAGCACACCGGAGCGGACGATGAACGTCCCCAAAAGCGAAAACCCGAACGCCAGAATTGCCAAAAGGATCGTCCAGCTCTTCAGCGTTTCCCGCTTTTCCACCACGATGGCAGAATGCAACAGCGCCGCCGCCAAAAGCCATGGCATGAATGACGCGTTTTCCACCGGATCCCAGAACCAGAAACCGCCCCAGCCCAGCTCGTAATAGGCCCACCAAGACCCGAGCGCGATGCCAATGGTCAGAAACAGCCACGCCGCCAGCGTCCACGGCCGCACCCACCGCGCCCATGCCGCATCGACCCGCCCCTCGATGAGCGCAGCCACGGCAAAGGAAAACGCCATGCTCAGCCCGACATAGCCGAGGTAGAGAAACGGCGGATGAAACGCCAGTCCGGGGTCTTGCAGCAGCGGGTTCAGGTCTTGCCCGTCCAGCGGCGGCACAGCCAGCCGCAAAAACGGGTTCGAGGTAAACAGAAGAAATGCCAGAAACGCCACACCGATCGCCGCCTGTACAGACAGCACCCGTGCCCGCAACCGATCCGGCAGGTTACCGCCAAACCATGCGGCAGACGCGCCAAACAGCGCCAGCGTCAAAATCCACAGGAGCATGGAGCCCTCGTGGTTCCCCCACACACCCGTCACCTTGTAGAGCATCGGCTTGGAGCTGTGCGAATTCTGGAACACCAGATTGAGCGAGAAGTCCGATACCACGAAAGCGTAGGTCAGCGCCGCAAACGACACCGACAAAAGGCCGAACTGCGCAACAGCGGCCGTATCGCCCACCGCCATCCAGCTCCGCCACCCTTTCTGGGCGCCGATCATGGGAATTATCATCTGAACAATGGCCACCACAAAGGCCAGAATCAGGGCGAAATGTCCAAGCTCTGTAATCATGCCCCTTTCTTAATGCATCCCGCGCCCGCGCCAAACCAAATCGGGGCGACGAAGCGTCTCAGGGCCATCACATCTGCGTTGGCAGCGACACGCCGCCAGAGATCACAAACGCCAAAAGCGCCATCACCACCGCGCCCATCACCAGCCGCACCAGCCATTTCAGGCTGTCCTCGATGGCCGCGAGCCGCTTTTCCACATTGCCGCGATGCACATCTCCGACTGCATGGCGGGTCTCCATCTGCGCCAGACGCCGCTCGATCCGTTGCGTCCAGTCCTCAGTCACGGCTGGCCCTCGCTCCGGCCCGCGCGCCAATCCTCCAAGGCCGCGTTTTGCGCAGGCTCTGCCCGCTGCACCCGCTCCAGCGCCCGCACCCGCATCGCTGTCTCCGCCGCCGCGCGTTGGAATTCCTGACCCTTCGCCTGATGCCGCGCGCCGAAGTAAAAACTGATCACCGCCCCCATCAGCCACCACAGCGGCTCCGGCACCAGCGCCAGCCCCTCCATCCGCGCCGCAAACCACACAGGATCCCCCAGCGCCGCTCCAAAAAGCCCGATCGTGCCAAAGGCCAGCACCGGGCGCGGCAGCCGGTTCAGCCCGTCAATCAGCCGATCAAAGCCGCTCCGCTCAGGCGCTCCGAATTCGGCGGCAAACTGCGCCAGCGCCGCTGCCTGCGCCTCTGCCGCCCGAATATCCTGTGCCTCGGCATTGGGGCGGAAAATCTCCACCGCCTCGCGCACCGCATTGCGCCCGTCGCCAAACAGCAGTGTCATCAGCCCGTTCATCACTCCCATGCCGCGATCCTCCGTGCATGTGCCGCGTCGCTCAGCCGGTATTTCTCGCTCATGAAGCTCTCGGCCCGCGTGATCCAACCGCCCTTGCCGCCATCCCGCCGTCGCACATATTTCCGGCTTGTGGGCCGCGCGTCGGCAAGGCTGTAATAGAAATTCCGCCGCGCGATCGCATAGGCATCACACAGGTGCTCCGGCGCCAGTTCCGCCGCCTTCCGTGCCGCCGCCGCTGTCCGCGGCCCGATCACACCATCTACATGAAGGTCATGTCCCATCTCATTGAGAAGGTTTTGCAAAATTCGGATCGCATTACTGCCTGAATTGACCTGCATATCGAAGACACTGGCCTGCAACATCTCCGGCAAGGCCTTGATCCGCGGGCGATCGTAGTATTCTTTGAGGAACAGCTCCACCGCCTCCGCACGGGATACTTTCCGCACATCCGCCACCGTAATCCGCCCGTCGCCGGTCAGATCAATTCCCAGCCGCCGGAGCGCGGCAAGGCTCACCCCGTATTGCGTCGCGCCGCCCGGATCGTCGGGATCATCGACAAAGCCCCCCTCACGGGCGACGATTGCCTCCGCCATTTCTGTGATACTACTCATCTGGGTCTCCTGCCTCTTTCCGGCAGGATCACCCAAGGCCCGTTAACGGCTCCTTCCCGAACCGTCCGCGCGCGGCTCAGCTTTCGCTGTCGCCCTCCCACACGCCCTGTTCCTTGAGCACATCCACCACCTCTTTCGGCATGTATGTCTCGTCGTGTTTCGCAAGGATTTCAACAGCTTCAAAGGTTCCATTGATGTAGCGGCCTTGCCCCACCATGCCTTGACCCTCTTCAAACAGGTCCGGCAGGATGCCCGTATAGGTCACGCGAACCACCGCGCCACCATCGGTCACATTAAACGAAATCGTCTCGCCCTCACCCCGCACCAGTGAGCCGACTTCGACCAGTCCGCCAATACGGAACAGTTCCGTTTCAGCCGGCGGCTCTGCCAGCACCTCGCTCGGTGAGCGGAAGAAGTTGATCCCGTCCCGCATCGCATAGCCGATCAGGCCCGTAGAGATCGCCAGCGCCACGAACGCCAGCACGATCACCTGTATCCGCCGCCGCTTCTTGAGGTTCTTCAGACCCGCCATTTCGCCTCCGTTACGGGAACACCGGCGCAAGCGTCAGCCCCGCCGTTTCCTCCAGCCCCAGCATCAGGTTGGCGTTCTGCACCGCCTGCCCCGAGGAACCCTTGTTGAGATTGTCCAGCGTCGAGACGACCAGCGCCCGCCCGCTCACACGGTCGCCCACCACCCCGATATGGCAGTAGTTCGATCCGGTCACATGCCCCATTCCCGGTGCTGAGCCAAAGGGCAGCACCACGATAAACGGCTCATCGGCATATTGCGCCTCAAGCGCGGCATGAATCGTCTGCGCATCGCCCTTCACATAACAACTCGCGAGGATACCACGGTTCACCGGCACCAGATGCGGGGTGAACACGATCTCCACCTTGCGCCCTGCCAAGGCACTGAATTCCTGATCGAATTCGCCCAAATGCCGATGCTTTCCACCCTGCGCATAGCCCTGCACATCGGTGGACCGCTCGGCAAAGAGCATGTTTTCCTTCAGGCTCCGCCCCGCCCCGCTGACGCCGTTCTTCAGGTCGCAAATGATATCATCAAGGTCGATCAATCCGCCTGCAATCAGCGGCCGCAGCGCATATTGCACGGTCGCCGCGTTGCAGCCCGTCCCCGCCACCAGACGTGCGCCGCGAATATCTTCGCGATAAAATTCGGTGAGGCCGTAGACAGCCTCTTTCTGCAACTCCACCGCCACATGCGGCGCGCCGTACCACTTTTCGTATTCGGCCGGATCACGCAGCCGGAAATCGGCCCCCAGATCCACCACCTTCACATGCCGCGGCAGATCCCGCACCAGCGCCTGACTCAGCCCGTGCGGAAGCGCGGCAAAGGCCAGATCAATCTCGTCGAAATTAATCTCTTCGATGGTGCACAGGGTCGGTAGCTTCAGATGCCGCAACTGCGGATAGACGCTCGCCATTTCCTGCCCCGCCTTACGGTCGGCAGATAGCGCCGCGATCCGCAGCATCGGATGGGTGGCAATGATCCGTACCAGTTCGGCGCCGGTATAGCCCGATGCCCCAAGGATAGCGACGTTATAGCTCATGAAATCTCGGTCTCCGCTGTCGGAAGGATACTTAGGATGCGCAGGCAATGGCCGCAAGCGGCTCAATGTCTCACCACGCGGCGGTGAATGTCACCTTGCGTCGCAAAAACTGCGTCGCGCGGTCTGACACGCGGCGCGGATCACCTGTCGTCAGATAGCCGCTCTCCGTGCCGGACCCCAGCATATTGGGCCGCCGCTCCAGATAGTCGGCAAGGCTCTCAGCCACCAGATTGGCTTGGCTGAAGACCTTCACCTCCGGCCCCAGAGCATCTTGGAAAATATCCTGCATGATCGGGTAATGGGTGCAGCCCAGCACCGCCGCGCCTGGGGTCGGCATTTTGCGTTTCAGCGCATCCACATGGCTCCGCACCAGCGCTTCGGCAAGGATCATATCCCCTTCCTCGATCGCATCAACGACGCCCCCACAGGCTTGCGCTTCCACATCCACGCCAATCGCGCGAAACGCCAGTTCCCGCTGGAACGCGCGGCTGGCGACGGTCGCAGGCGTGGCAAACAGCGCCACATGCTTGACTGCCACTTCACGCGGCGGGGAATTGTCCCCCCACTGGCGCTCCGTCAGCGCCTCGATCAGCGGTACGAAAACGCCCAGCACCCGCTTGTCCTTCGGCAGCCAGCTTTCCTGCATCCGGCGCAGCGCGGCGGCGCTGGCGGTGTTACAGGCCAGAATCACCAGATCGCAGCCCGCCTCCCACAGCCGCTCCGTGGCCTTTGTCGTCAGTGCATAAACGTCATCCGCGTCGCGCACCCCATAAGGCGCATGCGCATTGTCCCCGAAATAGACGAAAGGCACATCCGGCAGCCGCTTCTGGACCGCATCCAGAACTGTCAGCCCGCCCAATCCGCTGTCAAATACCCCGACCGCCATCACGTTTCCTATACTTTGCGTCGAACTCGTGCCCCAGCCGCCGCGCATCAAGCGGGGTTGGACTCAAGTCATAGGTCGCTTTGCGCAGGAAATCCATCACCGCTTTCGCATCGCTTGCCATCGGTGCAAGTGTCTCTGGGCCGATCGGCGCACCAATCGCCACCCGAACCGGCCCGTTGGTGCGGGCCCGGAATTCGCGGATCAGCATCCCCATCCGCAATGTGACATGCAAATGACTGGCAAGCTGGAACAACCGGCTGTTCGCCCCCTCGAAAAAGATCGGAACCACCGTCGCGCCCGACCGCGCGATCATCTTGGCGGTGAAATTCCGCCAGCTTGGGTCCATCGGCTGCGAAAAGGGCCGCGCCGCCGTCGAAACCGTGCCACCGGGAAACACGCCAATCGCGCCACCCGCGCCCAGATAGCGCAGCGCTTCGCTCCGGCTTGCCAGATTGGCCCGTGCGGCCTCTTTGCTCTCGTCAAAGCTGATCGGCAGGATCACCCGCTGCAAATCCGGCGCACGGCAGAACACGTCATTGGCAAGAACCTTGAAATCACCGCCCCGCCGTTCTGACAGGATACGGCCCATCATCAGCCCGTCGAGGATGCCATAGGGGTGGTTTGCCACGATCACCAGCGGCCCCTCGGCGGGGATCGCCGCCAGATCGCCGCGGGTCACGTCGAGCCTCAGCCCGTAGCGTGCGCAAATCACCTCCCAGAAATCGCGCCCTGCCGCCACGTCCCTGTCATAGCCCTCTACCCGCCGGATCAGTCGCAAGCGCCCCGTTGCGTTCTCCATCGCGCGGATCATCGCCCGCCCCGCGCGGGTCTGGCCGGAATGGGCATAGCTGATGTCACGGGCGACCTGCCGCATCCGGCGTCGGTCGGGTCTTTCGACCTGTTGCATCTGGTATTCTCCGAATAGTTGTGCGCGCGATCGCCGCCTCTCGCGCTCGCGTAATCCGATATGACGATCTTATCCAGCCTCTATGTCACCGGGATGACAAAACACCACCAACCCCCAATGCATATGGAATGTGATCAAAACACCTGACAGAGCCCATTGAAATCTGCATACTGCGCCCATATTGCGGGTAACTCACTGAATTCGGCGGCGCTTTGGCGCATAGGAGCGGACATGGATTGGGACAAGCTACGGATATTTCACGCAGTCGCGGATGCAGGCAGCCTGACCCATGCCGGTGACACACTCCACCTCAGCCAATCCGCCGTTAGCCGCCAGATCCGCGCGCTTGAGGAAAGCCTGAACACCACGCTGTTCCACCGCCACGCCCGCGGCCTGATTCTCACCGAACAGGGCGAATTGCTTTTTGACGCGACCCGCTCGATGAACAAGCGCCTCGAAGCCGCCGCCGCCCGCATCCGCGACAGCGAGGAAGAGGTGTTCGGCGAGCTGAAAGTCACCACCACCACCGGCTTCGGCACGCTCTGGCTGGCTCCGCGCCTGCCAAAGCTCTACGAGAAATATCCCGATCTGAAGATCGACCTGATGCTCGAAGAGCGCGTCCTTGACCTGCCGATGCGTGAAGCCGATGTCGCCATCCGCATGAAGGAACCCTCGCAAGCCGATCTGATCCGCAAGCGCCTGATGAGCGTTCGCATGCGCCTCTACGCGACCGAGTCGTATCTCAAGACCCACCCGCCACTGGAAACACTGGAGGATCTCTCCAACCACCGCCTGATCTGTCAGAGCCCCAACAGCTTTCAGGTCGCCGCCGGTGCCACGCTGGTTCAGCATCTGCTGACCTACGACATTCCCAGCCTGCTGACGGTCAACAACTATTTCGGCACCCTACAGGCCGTGCTCGCCAATCTCGGCGTCGGCGTCCTGCCCGATTACGTGACCGAGGATTTCGACGGCCTCCAGCGCGTTCTGCCGGATGTCGAATCCGGCGAAGTCCCTGTTTTCCTCGCCTACCCAGAGGAATTGCGCCAATCAAAGCGCGTCGCCGCGTTCCGCGATTTCGTGCAGGAAGAGATCTTCACCCATCGACGCAAGATCCGCGATCAGGCGCTCGCCGATCAGGGTTAGCCCTGTCCATTCGTTGCAGTCATGCACCATGCGCATAGCGGGTTTGACGCCACGACACCCTAGTTTCTCTTGATCGGTCAGGGTCTGCACCCTATTTGAGCACATGAAGCCGATGACGCTGCAACGCTCATCATCTTCATACCTCCCTGTTGGACTTGCCGGGCCTTGTGCCCGGCAATTTTTTTTTCTCCGCACGGAATTTCCCGCCCGCGCCCGAAAAACAGGCAGCCGAAAAAACGCGGCAAACCACCGCTTTCACCGTTTCAGGCGCATTGCTCCCCTTTCCCCCTTGCCCTTGATCGCCTATGAGAGCGCCAATTGGCCCCGCTTTCGGAGAGGACACTATGCAGGATCCCGCCATCACCCCAGAACTCATCGCCGCCCACGGGCTCAAGCCCGATGAGTATGACCGGATTCTCGAAATCATCGGCCGCGAGCCGACCTTCACCGAGCTGGGCATCTTCTCGGCCATGTGGAACGAGCACTGCTCCTATAAATCCTCCAAGAAATGGCTCCGCACCCTACCCACCGAAGGCCCGCAAGTGATCTGCGGCCCAGGCGAGAACGCAGGCATCGTCGATATCGGTGACGGTCAGGCGGTCGTGTTCAAAATGGAGAGCCACAACCACCCCTCATATATCGAGCCCTATCAGGGCGCGGCCACGGGCGTTGGCGGCATCCTGCGCGATGTTTTCACCATGGGCGCCCGCCCCATCGCCGCGATGAACTCTCTCTCCTTCGGCGAAGTCACCCACCCCAAAACCCGCCAGCTCGTCAACGGCGTCGTTGAAGGCATCGGCGGCTACGGCAACTGCTTCGGCGTGCCCACCGTCGGCGGCGAGGTCCGCTTCGATCCCGCCTATAACGGCAACTGCCTCGTGAACGCATTTGCCGCGGGCCTCGCGGAGACGGACAGCATCTTCTATTCCGCCGCCTCCGGCGTCGGCATGCCGGTGGTCTACCTCGGCGCGAAAACCGGCCGCGATGGCGTCGGCGGCGCGACAATGGCCTCCGCTGAATTTGACGACACAATCGAAGAGAAACGCCCCACCGTTCAGGTCGGCGACCCCTTCACCGAAAAGCGCCTGATGGAAGCGACGCTGGAACTGATGCAAACCGGCGCCGTGATCTCCATTCAGGATATGGGCGCCGCTGGCCTCACTTGCTCCGCTGTGGAAATGGGCGACAAGGGCAATCTCGGCATCCGCCTCAACCTCGATCAGGTGCCACAGCGCGAAGACAACATGACAGCCTATGAAATGATGCTGTCAGAAAGCCAGGAGCGCATGCTCATGGTCCTCAAGCCCGAGAAAGAGGCCGAGGCCCGCGCCGTGTTCGAGAAATGGGATCTCGATTTCGCCATCGTCGGTGAAACCATCGCCGAAGACCGCTTCCTGATCATGCTCAATAACGAGGTCATGGCCGATCTCCCGCTCTCGACGCTGGCCTCCTCCGCCCCCGAATACGACCGCCCATGGGTCGAAACCCCCGCCGCCGAGCCGCTCGCCGATGTGCCGGGCGTTGACCCGATCGACGGGCTGAAGGCGCTTCTGTCCTCGCCCAACTACGCGGCAAAGCAGTGGGTCTACGAGCAGTACGATCACATGGTCATGGGCGACACCAACCGCGCGCCGGGTCTCGGCGCTGGCATCATCCGCGTGCATGGCACCGACAAGATGCTGGCCTTTTCCTCCGATGTGACCCCGCGCTACGTCAAGGCCAACCCCGTTGAAGGCGGCAAGCAGGCCGTGGCCGAAGCCTACCGCAACCTCACCGCCGTCGGCGCCAAGCCGCTCGCCACCACCGACAACCTGAACTTCGGCAATCCCGAAAAACCCGAAATCATGGGCCAGTTCGTCGGCGCCATCAAAGGCATCGGCGAGGCGTGCCTCGCACTTGATACGCCCATCGTGTCGGGCAACGTGTCGCTCTATAACGAAACCGACGGCCAAGGCATCCTGCCCACGCCCACAATCTGCGCCGTGGGCCTCATCGCCCATGCGGACGAGGCGATCACTGGTCAGGCCCGCGACGGCCATGTGGCGCTTCTGGTGGGCGAAACACACGGGCATCTGGGCCAGTCCGCCCTTCTGGCCGAGGTGTACAACCGCGTCGAAGGCGACGCACCGCATGTCGATCTCGACGCCGAAAAGCGCAACGGTGATTTCATCCGCGCCAATACCGCGATGATCCGCGCCTGCACCGACCTCTCCGATGGTGGCCTCGCGCTCGCCGCGTTCGAGATGGCCGAAGCCGCTGGCGTCGGCGTCACGCTTGATGCAGGCGACACGCCCACCCTCTTTGGCGAGGATCAGGCCCGCTACCTCATCGCCTGCAATTTTGACTCCGCCGAAATGCTGATGTCCGCCGCTGCACAGGCAGGGGTGACAGTTACGATGGTCGGCAAGTTTGGCGGCGATCAGGTCAATTTCGGCGGCACCTCCGCCCCGCTTTCCGAACTGGCCGCGATCTACCGCTCCAGCTTCGCCGCCGCTGTTGCCTAATTCACAGCGCCTGAGCCTGCGGGCTCAGGCTTTCCACTTGATCGAACACCCCATCGAGGGCACCTGTTCGCGCGGGCCTTCGCCGGTGTCCGCCACCATCCGCATCGCTTCCACCAGCTCGCGCGGCATGTCATCGGGGCGCGCCTTCTTACCCGCCGCATCCAGACGCCCGCGATATTGCAGGCCCATCTGGGCGTTATACCCAAAGAAATCCGGCGTGCAGACCGCCCCAGAGGCCCGCGCAACCGCTTGGCTCTCGTCATGCAGATAGGGAAACGGAAAGCCCTTCTCCACCGCCAGCTTCGCCATATTCTCGAAACTGTCCGCGGGATGGGTCGTCGCATCATTGGCACAGATCGCCACCACGCCGAGCCCCATCTCCTGCACCGCCCGCGCATCGTCCATCAGCCGGTCCAGAATGCCCAGCACATAGGGGCAGTGATTGCAGATGAACATCACCAAGAGGCCATTCGGCCCGGCCAGTTCATCCCGGCTCAATACCCGCCCATCCGTCGCAGGCAGGGTGAAATCCGGCGCAGGTGCGTCGAAATCGCAAGTCTCGGCAGTGGTCGCCATGACAGCATCCTCCTTCTCGTTCGGAGGAACTATGCCGCCCGCGCCACCGCCTGTCGAGATGCCTCACATCGCCTTGCGCAGCCGCTCCAGCACATCCACGCCCAGCGTGCTCATCCAGTGCAGGATGTCGATGAAGATCCAGTTCTCGCTAAGCTTGTCCCCGTCGCGGCGGTAAATATCCACCACGCGGAACTCGCCCTTGCCCTCCATCGCGGGCATACCCATGAACCCGCCTGTGGAACGTGCGGTGAAATTCGGCCAGCCGAAGAACCCCCCATAATGCCCCTCCGCCGTGCGGCACAAATGCCCTGTCGATGACCGCTCGGTAAAGCCCGCACGAAACGCGCCGGAATGCTGCTTGGCATAGCGTTCGATCGTGTAGGTCGCGCCGATGCCGGCCGGTCCCCACCAGATCATGTCGTCATTCCACGTCCGCGCCAGCTCTTCCTCCAGCGGCAGGCCCAGCTGCCACGTCCCCAGATCCCCGATCATCGCATTGATCGCGGCCAGCGTCTTGGCGCCTTCCTCTGCGGGTGCATCCTCATAGAGCAGCCCGTCATGGGTCAACGGCCCCGGTTGCACCAGATGCGCCGCCGTCTGCGGCGGGAACGGGTTGATCCCCGCCTGCATCAACAGGTGCGGAATATCGCAGAACATCGCCGTCTCAACGATTTGCCCGCCTTCCACGCGGTTGAACTCCGCATAGCGCAGCATCGCGATCTTGCGCGTCCCGCCAAGGCCCAGCAGAGGCTTGTCCCACAGGCCCATCAGATGGCCCATTGAAATCACCCAGGTGCTCGCCTCGCCATCAATCTCGTTGCGTCCGGCAAAGAAGATGTCTTCCCGCCGCTGCATCCGCGTCAGGGAGGTCATCAGCGGCGCCCAGAACACCTCCGCCACCGCCGCAGCGCCTGTCTGCTCGTAGAACGGGTGCATCCCCCGCCAATGCCAGTCCGCCGCCGTGCGCTCGGCCAGCACCGCGCCGACAGTCTCCGGCGTGGCTTTCGACAGTGCATTATAATGGGCGCGCACCAGCGCCTTTTCCATTTGAAATCCGCTCATTGCGATTTACCTTGCGTTTCAGGTTTACCCTTTGACAGCGCCCGCCGTCAGCCCGCTGACGATCTGCCGCTGGAAGAACATGATAAGGAAGAACAGCGGCACCATCGCCGACACCACTGCCGCCACCGCAAACATCACATTGCCCTCAACCTGCGTCGTGCCAAGGAAGCTCGCGATTTTCGGCACCATCGTCTGGTTCTCCTGACTGAGCAGCATCGCCGTCACCGCAAAGTCGTTATAGGCCAGCAGGAACGAGAACAGCCCCGTCGTAATCACCCCCGGCCACATCACCGGAATGATCACATGCCAGAACGCCTGAAACCGCGTGCAGCCATCCACCATCGCACTCTCGTCGAGGTCTTTGGGAATGTTGAGGAAGAACGAATGCAGCATCCACAGGGTAAACGGCTGGTTGATCGCCACCAGCACGATGATCGTTGTCGGCAGATGCCCCCAGAGGTTCCACTCAAAGAACGGCAGCAAATAGCCCGATACCAGCGTGATATGCGGCATTGCACGGAACACCAGCGCGATCATCAACAGCCAGAAGGCGTAGCGATAGCCTGACCGCGCCAGCGCAAACCCGCCCAGCGTGCCCAGTGTCAGCGAAATCACCACCGTGAAAAACACCACAATCGCCGTGTTCAGCACCGCCCGCCAGAACTCCTGCTCGATCCACGCGCCCTCGTAGCCCGCGCCGGTGAACGCCCCGCCGGTTTCCGCCCGTGTGAACGTTCCCCAAAGCGCGTTCATCCAGTCCGCTTTCGAGAAGAAGTCGCCCTGTACTTTGAAAGAGCCCCAAAGAGTCCACAGGAACGGGAAGGAGGCGATCACCACCCACAGCATCACAAAGCCCGTGGTCAGCGCGATCAGCCCGCGCGAGCGTCGTTGGGAAGCAGCAGCCATGATCAAGCCCTCTTGCGGTTAAAGTCGCGCCATGTTCGGATCAGCACCGGCGTCAGCAGCACAGCCACACCAAGGATCGTCAGCACCGATGTCGCAGCGGCGGAGCCGAATTGCTGATAGTCCCCACGCAAATCGTTGTAGATGATGTAGCTCAGCGAGGTCGCGTTCGCCGCCGCCGAAAAGCCCACGATCGGCTCAAAGACGCGGAAGTTGTCCATCAGCTGCATCAGCGTAATAAAGACCACGAGCGGCGCCATATAGGGGATAACCACGTAGCGCACCCGCTCCCAGCGGCTCGCGCCGTCGATCATCGCCGCTTCCAGCGTTTCCTCTGGCACGGTCTGCAAACCGGCATAGAACACGATGAAGCTGAACGGTGCCGAATGCCAGACACCATAGGCGATCAACGTCAGCCATGTCAGCGTCGGAGACGCTTTCAGCGACAGGCTCGGATCATCCATGAGGTTCTGCAAACTCGCGCCAATAATGCCGCGCGCGTCGATCATCCAAAACAGGATCAGCGAGCCAATCAGCGGCGTCACGATCATCGGCAGGAGCGAGACGAAAATCGTCGGCCCTTTCAGGCGGCTCGGGATCGAATTGACCGCCAGCGCGATGAACAGCCCCGCGACCAGCACCAGCGGCGTCACAACAAATGTATATGTCAGGGTAAAGGCCAGCGCCTTATAGAACGGCAGGTTCATCAATCTGCCGAAAAACGCGCCAAGGCTCTCGCTCTCCGCCCAGGCTTGCCGCACCTCTTCCACCGCCAGATGGCTGCGGTTCAGATAGGTGCCGATCCCGTTGAACCGGCCCAGCGGCTCGGCTTCTCGGATCGCAGCCGTCGCTTCCGCATCGACGGTCGTTTCCTCCTCGCAGCCGAAAGGGCCGCAGTTTTCAACGGTTTTCACCACCTGCTCGTGCTCGATGTAGAGCGACTGCACGATCACCGAACCGATGGGCAGTGCGATAAACAGGATCATCGCCAGCAGGGAGGGGAAAATGAACCAGAGGAAAGTGCGATGCGGCATGGCGGGCGCCCTTCTCAGTTAGGGGTCGGAGGGCCGCGAGTTGCGGCCCCCCTCTCAGGAGGAGCTTACAGGAAGCCCTGCTCTTTAGCAGCAGCCGTGTAGGCCGCTTCGATGTCGGCCAGCGCCTGCTCGGCACTCTCGTTGCCTTGCAGGAAGTCAGCCAGCTCGTTGCCCAGCACTGTGTGCAGGATGCCCATGTAAGGCAGCATCGGGTACGGTTTTGCACCTGCCTGAGCAGTCGCGGCAACACCCGCAGATGCCGGACCAGGCTGGTAGCCGTCGATCAGCCAGACAGCCTTGTCGTTATTGGCCTGAACCATCTCGGTCGAGATACCATTCATCATTGCAATGAATGAAGCTTCCGCATCCTCGTCGCTGATATTTGCCGCAATGGTAAAGCCGTCCCACCACAGGGTCGATGCCGGAACATCGCCACCACCGAAGGTCGGCGCGGCACTCAATACCGTTGAGCCGACAACCTCAGCGGTCGAACCCTCGTCATCAAGGATCGCCCCGCCACGGGAGCCCCACATGGTTGCCATCGCCAACTCGCCACCTTCCCAAAGCGCCTGCGTGGCGTTCGAGTCAAAGGTCAGGAAGTCAGGATCAGCATATTCGTTCAGCGCCTTGAGCATGTTTAGCGCAGCAACACCGCTTTCGTTGTTGATCGACACAGCCGCCGAGCCAGCCTCAAAGAATGATGCGCCGGTGCCCATATACATGTTCACGAACTCTTCCGCGAGGTTCCAGCCTGCGGCGGTGTTCATCGCATAGGGGTTTTCCATGATGCCCGCATCACGGATCGCCTGCGCAACCGCGATCACTTCTTCATAGGTGCTCGGCACGTCCGCACCTACCTGCTCCAGAATGTCCGAGCGGTAGAACAGATGCTGCGCATTCGCCATGAAAGCAACGGCCATCACTTTACCGTCAATCGTGATCAACTGTGTCGGCAGCAGTTGCCCGCCGTGCTCCGCAACAAGATCATCGAGCGGGCGGATCAGGCCGTCATTCATCAGCGGCACGATGGAGCTGTTGGCAACCACGGCTACCGTGTATTGCGCCGGATTTGCTGTCAGCGCGGCCACTTGAATGTCGCGGTGATCGGCTGTCTGGTTCTTGCTGACCTCGACACCGTCGCCCGCACAGGCTTCCGCGCCTGCGGCCACGGCATGAAGCGCCGGAAAGTCGTTCGAAAGAATGCGGACAGAGCCGCCCTCAATACCACAGCCTGCCATGGCCGTGGTGCCGCTGAGAATGGCCATAGCCGACCCCAGCACAGTTGTTTTCCACATGTTCATCATGAACCTCCGTGTTTTCCCTGTTCCCGGCAGGCCGGGCTTTGATTGGCGTGTCATCACGCTGCGCAGCATGCGCGGCACCCGAATCGGAATGCTTGCATACGTTTGCAATAATAACCCCGACAATCACCCACCACGCAAGCCCCTAATTTTGATAAATTGAAAATAGCCTTTAAATTTATACTTGCGAAGCGCTACGAATCGCGCCTACTGTTTTTGCATTCGTATGCAATAGGGTGAGTCGTACTATGGCCGAAATTCAGCTCCGCAATATCTCCAAGCGCTGGGGGTCTTTCGTTGGCGTCGATAATTTCGACCTCACGATTGCCGATGAAGAGTTCCTCGTTCTGCTCGGCCCCTCCGGCTGCGGCAAGACCACGACGATGCGCATGATCGCAGGTCTCGAGGAGGCCACAGAAGGCGATATTCTCGTCGATGGCAAGCGGATCAATGACCTCGATCCGAAAGACCGCGATGTCGCCATGGTGTTCCAGAGCTACGCGCTCTACCCGAATATGAACGTCTACGAAAACATCCGCTTTCCCCTCAAAGTCCGCGGCATCGACCCGAAGACCCACGACGAGAAAGTGCGCCGCGCCTCCGCGATGGTCGAGCTTGACGATTTCCTGCACCGCCGCCCCGCCGAGCTTTCCGGCGGCCAGCGCCAGCGCGTCGCCCTCGCCCGCGCCATCGTGCGCGAGCCGAACGTGTTCCTGATGGACGAGCCGCTCTCCAACCTCGACGCCAAGCTCCGCGTCTCCACCCGCGCCCAGATCAAGAACCTCAGCCACGAGCTGAAAGTCACCACCATCTACGTCACCCACGACCAGATCGAGGCGATGACGCTGGCAGATCGCGTCGTGGTGATGAACAAGGGCGTCGTGCAGCAGGTCGGCACCCCGACCGAGATCTACAACAACCCCGCCAACACCTTTGTCGCGGGCTTCATCGGCAATCCAGCGATGAACCTGCTCGAAGGCGAAATTCAGGGCGGCGTGTTCACCGGCAAGAATGTCCGCATTGAGGGCCTCGCCACAGCCCATTCCGGCCCCGTCACCCTCGGCTTCCGCGCAGAGGACGCGAGCATGGCAACCGGCGACAGCGGCCAGATTTCCGCGCCGATCTACTCGATCGAGCTTCTGGGCGACGCCACCATGATCACCGTCCGCGCTGGCGGCGGCCTTGTCTCCGTCAAGACGGACAAGGACTTCCGCGCCGAAATCGGCGACCCCTTCTCCGCCAGCATCCCGACAGGCATCTGCCACCTGTTCCACCCCGACAGCGGCGAAAGGCTCTAGCTCCATGGCCGCGCGGTCCTACGACTTTATCGTGATCGGTGCAGGCTCGGCGGGCTGCGCCGTGGCCCACGGCCTCGCCACGCGCGAGGCCGGATCGGTGCTGGTGATCGAGGCTGGCCCCTCCGACCGCTGGCCGCTGGTGCGGATGCCCTTCGGTCTTGTGTGGAACATGGGCAGCAAAACCCGCGACTGGCGCTTCACCTCCGCCCCGCAAAAGGCGCTCGGCGGGCGGCAACTCAAAATCCCGCGTGGGCGGATGCTCGGCGGCTCAGGCTCGATCAATTCGATGGTCTGGTTCCGTGGCTGCGCCGACGATTTCACCAATTGGCAGGTCGATGGCTGGGACTGGTCCGCCGTCCGCCCTGCCTTCGAGGCGGTCGAAAGCCATCTCACCCCCAACCGCCTCGCCACGCCGCACCCGCTGACCGAGGCCCTCGGCGGGCTGTTCCCGCAGAATGATCCGCGGGCCATCCCGACCCCCGAACGCGAAAGCGCAGGCGTCTTCGCCTACAACATGCGCAACGGGCGGCGCTGGTCGGCGGCGGATGCCTTCCTCCGCCCCGCGCAGGCCACCGGCCGCGTTCAGGTCGTGCAGGGCACGCAAGTCGCCCGCCTCGGCTTCACCGGCGACCGCGCAACTGCCGTGCATTTCACCGATGGCAGCAGCGTCATCGCGCATAAAGGCATCGTGCTCTCCGCAGGTTCCATCGGCTCGCCAGAAATCCTCCTGCGCTCCGGCCTTGGCCCCGCTGACGATCTCCGCGCCGCAGGCGTCGATCCCCGTGCGGATATGCCCGGCATCGGTGCCAATCTGCACGATCACCCCGGCGCGGGCATCCATTATCAGGGCGCAGGCTCCGGCTACGGGTTGACCGTCGATCAAGCCCCGCAATGGCTCTCCGCCCCGTTCCGCTGGGCGCTCACGCGGCGCGGCGTCTTTGCCTCCCCCACCGTTGAAGGCGGCGCGTTCTTCAATGCCCGTGGCGCGGACGGCCCGCCCGATGTGCAGAGCCACTTCATCCCGTTCAACCTGAACTGGACCGGCTCCCGCTACGGCTACGGGCGCGGCTACTTCGCCGATGTCTGCGTCTGCCGTCCGCACTCGCGCGGTGCGCTCCGCATCACCCGCGACGGACTGGATATCGACCTCGGTATCTTCAATGACAGCCGCGACCTCGACACCCTCACCGCAGGCTGGCTCCGCCTCCGTGCGCTGATGGCAGAGGCCGATCTCGGCCCCTATAAAGCCCCCGAGGCCTACCCCGCCGCCCGCGTCACCACCGAAGAGGACGCCCGCGCCCATATCCTTGCCCATTGCGGCACCGCCTATCACCCCGTTGGCACCACCCGCATGGGCGACGACGCCGATGCCCCCGTCACCTCCCGCCTCGCCCTGCGCGGCACGGAGGGTCTGTGGGTAGCGGATGCAGGGATCATGCCCGCCGTCACCTCCGCCAACACCAACGCCCCATCCATGATGATCGGCCACCGCGCCGGACAGTTCATCGCCGAAGACGCCGCCTAGCGCGGCCCCGCACACACGAGGAGAGACCCATGGCCGTTACCTATCTCAAGACCGGAAAACCGGCAGCCGACGTCGCCGCGCAGGATGCGCAGGTCCGCAAGATCGTCGAAGACACCCTTGCCGATATCGAAACCCGTGGCGATGCCGCCATCCGCGAGCTCTCCGCGAAATTCGATAAATACGAGCCGGAAAGCTTCCTGCTGACCGCGTCCGAGATCGAAGCCGCGATGCAAAAAGTCTCCACCCGCGATATGGAAGACATCAAATTCGCGCAAACCCAAATCCGCCGCTTCGCCGAGGCCCAGCGCGCCTCGATGACCGATGTCGAGATCGAAACCCTTCCCGGCGTCTTTCTGGGGCACAAGAACATCCCCGTGCAGTCTGTCGGCTGCTACGTCCCTGGCGGCAAATTCCCGATGGTCGCCTCCGCGCATATGTCGGTGCTCACGGCTTCCGTTGCGGGCGTGCCGCGCATCGTCGCCTCCGCCCCGCCCGTGAACGGCGAACCGCACCCCGCCATCGTGGCCGCCATGCACATGGGCGGCGCGCATGAGATTTACGTCCTCGGTGGGATGCAGGCTGTCGGTGCCATGGCGATCGGCACCGAGAGCGTCAAACCCGTCGATATGCTCGTCGGCCCCGGCAACGCCTTCGTTGCCGAAGCCAAGCGCCAGCTCTTTGGCCGCGTGGGCATCGACCTCTTCGCCGGCCCCACTGAGACCATGGTCATCGCCGATGAAACAGTGGATGCCGAGCTGTGCGCCACCGATCTCCTTGGTCAGGCCGAACACGGCTATAACTCTCCCGCCGTGCTCCTGACCAACTCCCGCAAACTGGCCGAAGCGACCTTGGTCGAAATCGAGCGCATCCTCGAAATCCTCCCCACCGCCGAAACCGCCCGCACCAGCTGGCAGGATTACGGCGAGGTGATCGTTTGCGACACCTATGAGGAGATGCTCGACACCGCCAACGAAATCGCCTCAGAGCACGTTCAGGTGATGACAGACCGTGACGACTGGTTCCTTGAGAACATGCACAGCTACGGCGCGTTGTTCCTCGGCCCCCGCACCAACGTCGCCAATGGCGATAAGGTGATCGGCACCAACCACACCCTCCCCACCAAAAAGGCGGGCCGCTATACCGGCGGGCTTTGGGTTGGCAAGTTCCTGAAAACCCACAGCTACCAGCGCGTGGTAACGGACGAAGCCGCCGCTCTCGTGGGCGAATACGGCTCGCGCCTGTGTATGCTCGAAGGCTTCGTGGGTCATGCCGAACAGTGCAACATCCGCGTCCGTCGCTACGGCCACCGCAATGTGGCCTACGGCACGGCGGCAGAATGAGGCGCACATGACCCCCGACGCGCTCAAGGCCGCCTTCGCCCCCTTCCGCGCGGCGGCCACCAATTTTTCTGAATCTTCCGTGCGCGGCGCACTCACGGCACTCGTTGCCGAGGATGCGCTGCTGCACCACTGCCACCCGTTCGGTGATCTCACAGGGCCGGACGCGCTTTATGATACCGCCTTCGCACCGCTCCTTGCCGCGATGCCCGACCTCGAGCGCCGCGACCAGATCCTGCTCGCGGGCACCACGCCCGAAGGCCAGCACTGGATCGGCGCGATGGGCCATTATCTCGGCACCTTCACCGCGCCTTTCCTGGATATACCACCCACCGGCCACCTCGCGCACATGCGCTATCACGAGTTCTTCCGGCTGGAGGATGGCCGCATCACCGAAATGCAGGCGATCTGGGACATTCCCGAACTGATGATGCAGGCAGGCGCATGGCCCATGGCCCCGCAGCTCGGCCGCTTCACCATGGCTCCGGCGCCGCTGTCGGGCGATGGCCTCTTTGCCAGCCGCGACGGACAAAAAGCGCTCGATCACGTCATCGCCATGCTTACCGATCTCTGCCGCCATCCGGCAGAAGGCGGGCCGGAGGTGATGAACCTCGACCGCTACTGGGATCCCCGCGTGAACTGGTATGGCCCCGCCGGTATCGGCACCTGTCGCGGCATGGCGGGCTTCCGCCACTGGCACCAGATCCCCTTCCTGCGCGGCATGCCCGACCGCAAGCTCGATGCGATGGGGGATCTGATGTCCCATTGGGTCGCCACGGGGGAGTATGTCTGCGAAACCGGCTGGCCCAACATGCGCCTCACCCTGTCCGGCGACGGCTGGCTCGGCCTCCCCCCGGTGGACAAGGAAATCCTCCTCCGCAGCCTCGATTTCTGGCGCGTCGAAAACGGCCTCATACGGGAGAACTGGGTGCTCGTGGACCTGCTGGACATGTACCGCCAGATCGGCGTTGATGTGTTCGACCGGTTGCGCGAGTTCAACAAGGCCCGCAATCTCGGTCCAATCGGTATCAGGGAGCGAGGATTGGTGTGATGCAGCAGCGGGTAACGATGATCGGACTAGGGGTGGCGGATCTGCCCCGCGCACGGGCCTTCTACGCCCGCCTCGGCTGGGAAGAAGCCCAGCCCGACAGCACCGACATCGCGTTCTTCAACCTGCAAAATTCCGTCCTTTCCCTCTACCCGTGGGACAAAATGGCCGAAGACATCGGCATCGCACCAGAGGATTTCGGCCAGCCCACCGCCTGCCTCGCCTATAACGTCAACAGCCCCGCCGAAGTGGCCGCAACATTGGCCGAGGCCGAAGCCGCAGGCGCCACCATCGTCAAACAGGCGCAAAACGTGTTCTGGGGCGGGCATTCCGGCTACTTCCGCGACCCTGACGGCCATTTCTGGGAAGTGGCGCATAATCCCTTCTCGCCGCTCGGTCCCAATGGCGAAGCCCGTGTCGGAGGTTTCCAATGACCCTGCCCCGCACGCCTTCTTTCCGTCTTGATGGCAAACGCGCCCTCGTCACCGGCGCGTCCTCTGGCATCGGTCAGGCCTGCGCCGTTGCCCTTGCCGAAGCCGGTGCCGATGTGACCCTCGCCGCCCGCAGCGCCGACAAGCTCCACGCCACCGCGACCGAAATGCAAGCCGCTGGCATGTCCTGCACCACCCTGCCCCTCGACGTGGCCGATGCAGAGGCAACCGAAGCCGCCGTCGCCGCCAACGGCCCGTTCGACATCTTGGTTAATTCCGCCGGCCTCGCCCGCCACGGCCCCGCGCTGGACACCACGCCAGAGGATTTCGATGCCGTCAGCGATCTCAATATCCGTGGCGCCTATTTCCTCACCCGCGCCGTGGCGCGCGGTCTGGTCGCCGCAGGCAAACCCGGCAGCCTGATCAATATCTCCTCGCAGATGGCCCATGTCGGCGGCATCGACCGCGCGGTCTATGCCGCCACCAAACACGCGGTCGAGGGCTTCACCAAATCCATGGCGATCGAATGGGGCGCACATGGCATCCGCATCAACACGGTCTGCCCCACCTTCATCCGCACACCGCTCACCGCGCCCACATTCGCCAATCCCGAACGCGTCAAATGGATCGAAGAAAAGATCAAGCTGGGCCGGGTCGGTGAGGTAGAGGATATCATGGGCGGCGTGGTCTTCCTCGCCTCCGATGCCAGCGCCATGATCACCGGCACATCGCTGCTGATCGACGGCGGATGGACGGCAGACTGATGGCAGAGGCAAAGATCACATCCCTTGACGTCGCCCGCCGCGCAGGTGTCAGCCAGTCGGCAGTCAGCCGCGTGTTCTCTGGCGCGTCTGCGTCACAGGCCACGGTCAAGAAGGTCCGTAAAGCCGCCGAGGAACTGGGCTACCGCCCCAACATCCTCGCTCGCGCGATGATCACCGGCAAAAGCCGCATCATCGGCCTCGTCGTCGCCTATCTCGATAACCAGTTCTACCCCATTGCCCTCGAACGCCTCTCCAACGCGCTGCAAAAAGAGGGCTACCACATCCTCGTTTTCATGGCCCCCAACGCCGAGGACAGCGTCGACCGTGTGATGGAGGAGCTGCTTGATTATCAGGTCGATGGCATCGTCACCGCCAGCGTCGCGATCTCAAACGATCTGACCGCCCGCTGCGCCGCCGCTGGCATCCCTGTTGTGATGTTTAACCGTGGGCAGGATGGCGAGAGCATTTCCTCCGTCACCTCCGCCAACTATCGCGGCGGCTACAAGGTCGCGGAATTCCTCGTCAGCGCAGGGCATAAACACATCGCCCATATTGCAGGTTGGGAAGGCTCCTCCACCGGCCGCGACCGTCATCGCGGCTTTGCCGACGGGCTCGCCGCGCACGGGCTAGCGCCGCTCGCCGTGGTCGAAGGCCGCTACGACCGCGAACTGGCAACGGAAGCAACGCTGAAGCTGATGTCACGCGCCACACCGCCCGATGCGATCTTCGTTGGCAACGATCACATGGCCTTCGCGGTGCTCGACACGCTACGCAACCGCCTCGGCCTAAAGGTTCCCGAAGATGTCGCCGTCATCGGCTATGACGACGTGCCGCTCGCCGCATGGGACGCCTACGACCTCTCCACCGTGCGCCAGCCCGTCAACCGGATGGTCGATGCCACGGTCGAAACCATTCTGGGCAAGATCGGGGATCCGGACCGCCCTGCCCAGAAGATTGAAATCGACGGGCCGCTCATCCTGCGCGGCACCACACGCAACCCTGAAGGACGCACCTGATGAAAGGCTTCGACCCGAAATTCGCCGATTTTCCCGACTACATCATCGGCATCACCAAAGAGATCTGGGAAGATCGCGGCATCGCCACGCTGCATGACTACTACGCCCCCGATATCATCGTTCGCTCCCCTGCCTCGGTGGTAAAGGGCAATCAGGGCGTCATCGCCGCGACAATGGCGACGCTGGCCGAATTCCCCGACCGCACGCTCTTTGGCGAGGATGTCATCTGGTCCGGCACACCCGAGGAGGGCATGCTCTCCTCCCACCGCCTGCATTCCACCGCCACCCACGCCTATCCGGGCGTCTACGGTGCGCCCACGGGCAAGAAACTGCATTACCGCATCATCGCCGACTGCCACGCGATCAATAACCAGATCAACGATGAATGGCTGATCCGCGATCAGGGCCATATCGTCCGTCAGCTCGGCTGGGATCCCAAGGATTTCGCCCGCGACCTGATCGAGCGCGAAGGCGGGCCGGAAAACTGCGTCCGCCCCTTCACCCCCGCCATTGATATCGAAGGCCCCTACAAGGGGCGCGGCAACGACAATGAATGGGGCGCGAAATACGCCGACATCCTCACCCGTATCATGGGCGCGGATTTCACCGTCATTCCCGCCGAATACGACCGCGCCGCCAATCTCGAATATCCGGGCGGTATTTCGACGCTGAGCCATGACGGGGCGGATAAATTCTGGATGGGGCTGCGCGCCTCCTTCCCCGATGCAGACTTCACCATCCATCACGTCATTGGCCGCGAAGACCCCACCATGCCGCCCCGCGCCGCGCTGCGATGGAGCCTGCACGGCAAACATTCCGGCTGGGGCGCGTTCGGCACCCCCACCGGCGCTGAGGTGCATGTCATGGGCCTTTGTCACGCCGAGTTCGGCACGTTGGGCAAGGCCGCCCCCAAGCTGCGCCGCGAGTTTGTCGCCTTTGACGAAACGGCGGTCTGGAAACAGATCCTTCTGAAGACAGGCTAAATGATCGACTGCGGCGCATATCATCTGGACGGCAGCGCCGTGCTGCGCCGTTTTCACACGCAACGCGCCAGCCTGCGTGCCAAACGTCTCAATCCGCATCCGCCCGGGGGCAAGTTCGCGCCATACCCCGCCCCTTAGGGCGGGTGCGAACCGGATCGCAAGCGATCCGATGCAGCAAATACAACTGAACGCCCCCTTTTCAAAAAGGATATTTCCAAATGACACCCGCAGAAATGGAAACCCGCATCGTCCGCTACGGCGATCTGCGCCCCTGCAAAACGGCCTTCATCGACGCCCACACCCCCGGCTCCGATCAGAAGGAAAACTTCACCATCATCGGCGGCGGGGTCTCTGAATCCCCCGATCAGCACGTCCACATTTCAATCCCGCACGGCTTCAACATCGGCGCGGCGGGCCAGCCTCCGAAATGCCGCAACTCGCTCCACGATCACCGCACCGCAGAAGCGTTCTTCGTCCTCTCGGGCCGCTGGCGCTTCTTCTGGGGCCGCTGGGGCAATGCTGGCGAGGTCATCATGGAAAAGGGCGATATCTTCAACATCCCCACCGGCATGTTCCGCGGCTTCGAGAATATCGGCACTGACTACGGGATGATCATGGCGATCCTCGGCGGCGACGATGCCGGCGGCGGTGTCATGTGGGCGCCGCAGGTGATCGAAGATGCCGCCGATCACGGCCTGATCTTGGGCGAGAACGGCAAGCTCTATGACAGCAAGAAACAGCAGCGCCTCCCCGAAGGCGTCAAGCCGATGCCGCTGATGTCGGACGAGGAGCTTGCCAAGCGCGGAGAGCCGACCACGGCAGAGGTGCTCCCCAACCACGTCGCCCGCTATCTCGATCTGGTGGCGCTCGCTGACCGTGATCCGATCACTGTCATCGGCGAGCAGGGCCGCCTGCGCGACAAGCCGGGCTTCGAGGTCGATTTCATGACCCGCGCCTCCGCCAAGGATGCCAAGACCTCCAGCCCCCACCCCACCGTGCTGATGCCCGTTCACGGCCACTGGCGCGTCACATGGGACGGCGGCAGCAGCACACTCGCGCCGGGCGATACGATGAGCGTGCCGGAAAATCTGGCCTACACCGTCCTGCCGTCGATGACGGGCGAGGCATCCCTCTACCG
>JAEPMR010000002.1 GCA_017643845.1 Marivivens sp.
CGGCGATCAGATCCGCGCCGAACGTCATCTCCGGCCGCACCTTCCGCGCGTCTTCGCAGAATCGAATGGCATCGTCGCGCAAATGCCGCCGCTTCATTCGCTTCAGGATCAGATCGTCGCCATGCTGCAGGCTAAGATGCAGATGCGGCATCAAACGCGGCTCGGTGGCAATCGCCTGCATCAGGTTCTCGTCCACCTCAATCGAATCGATAGAGGAAATCCTCAGACGCGGCAGGTCCGGCACCAGCTTCAGGATCCGCATCACCAGATCGCCGAGCTTCGGGCTGGCAGGCAAATCAGCGCCCCAACTCGTCAGGTCCACGCCGGTCAGCACCACCTCGTTATAGCCCGATTGCACCAGCCGCTTGATCTGGTCCACCACCGTCCCCGCTGGCACCGAACGCGAATTGCCACGCCCAAAGGGGATGATGCAAAAGGTGCAGCGATGGTCACAGCCGTTTTGCACCTGAACATAGGCGCGGCTGCGAGTGCCAAACCCGTCGATCAGATGCCCTGCCGTTTCCGTCACCGCCATGATGTCGTTGACCTGCACTGCCTCGGTCTCCCCGATGAAATCAGGGGCCAGCCGCGTCCAGGTGTCAGGCTGCATCTTCTCGGTGTTGCCCACCACCAGATCGACCTCGCCCATCGCGGCAAAGGTCTCGGGCTCCGTCTGCGCGGCGCATCCCGTCACCACAAGCCGCGCATCGGGATTCTCGCGACGCAGCTTGCGAATCTCCTGCCGCGCCTTGCGAACCGCTTCGGCGGTGACGGCGCAGGTATTGACTACGACCAGATCGGAAACCCCGGCCTGTGCCGCCAGCTCCTTCATCGCCTCGGTTTCATAGGCGTTCAGCCGGCAGCCCAACGTGGTGAATTTTGGCGCTGAGTCGCTCATTTCAGCCGGTCCATACGCCGTCGAACACATGGGCTGTCGGCCCCGTCATCCACACGCCGTCCTCGCGCCAGTCAATGTGGATTGTTCCGCCATCCAGCTCGATGGTCACCTTCCGCCCCGTCAGCCCGCGCCGCGCGGCAGCGACGGCTGTCGCACAGGAGGAGGAACCGGAGGCCAGCGTCAGCCCCGCGCCCCGCTCCCACACCCGCATACGGATATGGTCCGGCCCGATCAGTTGCGCGAATTGGACATTGGTCCGCTGCGGATAAAGCGGATGATGCTCGTATCGCGCGCCTTCTGCTTCGACGTCAATCGTCGCCACATCGTCCACGAAGAACGTGCAATGCGGATTGCCCATTCCCGTCGCAGTCGGAGCACCGTCTATCGGAAGCTCCAGCGTGTCCATAGCCTCGGCCAGCGGAATATCCTGCCACTCCAGTTGCGGCTGTCCCATATTGACCGACGTCAGGCCTTCGCCCGCATCCACAGCTTCGAGCCTGCCGCGGTCCGTTGTCAGCACCAAATGCCGCTTGCCCGTCTCATCCATCATATGCCGTGCGATACAGCGCGTGGCGTTCCCGCAGGCGGCAGAGAGGCTCCCGTCGGCGTTCCAGAAAGTCAGATGCACATCCGCATCGCCCCCGGCTTCCGTCAGTACGGCCAGCTGATCGAATCCCACGCCGCGATGACGGTCGGCCATCGCAACGGCTAACTCCGAATCGACCGGCGACGGTATTCCCCGTGCGTCGATGACGACAAAGTCGTTGCCCAGCCCGTGCATCTTCATGAACGGCAGGCCATTATCCCGCGTGTTCTGCATTTTGGCGCGTATACTGCGCCGCCAGACCGAAATCCAGAGCTTCGCGCATTTGTGGGGTTGACCCCATTTGCCACTCTTTCTAGAAGCGCCGCCAGTGGGCCGTTAGCTCAGTTGGTAGAGCAACTGACTTTTAATCAGTGGGTCGCAGGTTCGAATCCTGCACGGCTCACCACTACACATCCTCCGAACTGACACTGATTACCCCCTCTGGGGAGCTTATCCATTTGGATTACTTAGCTTTGCCAGCACGCGTTCGGCGTTGATCTGGCCGATTGGCGCACCGTCGCGCGTGACGCCCAGTAGCGGTGTATCCTTGAGTGCGGCCATCACGCCTTTGACGGGCATATCATGATCGACGCTGCGCTCCGCTGTACCTGTCACCGGCTCCATTACATCCTCGGCGGTCAGCACGCCCAGCGGATTCATATGAGCCACGAAATCCGCCACGTACTCATTGGCGGGTGCTGTGAAAATTTCCTGTGGCGTGCCGCATTGCACGATTCGTCCGCCCTCCATGATGGCAATGCGGTTGCCGATCTTGAATGCCTCGTCCAGATCGTGGCTCACGAAAACGATGGTGCGCCGCAGCCGGTCCTGCAAATCCAGCAGCTCGTCTTGCAGCCGTGTGCGAATTAGTGGATCGAGCGCGGAAAACGGCTCGTCCATCAAAAGAATGGGCGCGTCGGTGGCAAAGGCCCGCGCCAGCCCGACCCGCTGTTGCATTCCGCCCGAAAGCTCGCCCACCTTCCGGTCGGCCCAGTCCGACAGCCCCACCAGCGCCAGCTGTTCCTCGGTCTTCCGCGCGCGCTCTGCCTTGGGGATACCTGCCAGTTCCAGCCCCAGCCACGTGTTTTCGCGCACCGTCCGCCACGGCAACAGGCCGAATTGCTGGAACACCATCGCAACGTGATGCTGGCGAATATCGCGCAGGGTCACGGGATCGGCCTGTGTGACATTGACCATCCCCTCATCCGTCACCACCTCGACAGAGCCGCGCACCACAGGATTCAGCGCATTCACCGCCCTCAGAAGCGTGGATTTACCCGACCCGGACAGGCCCATCAGAACGAGGATTTCTCCTTTGGCCACATCAATGCTGCAATTATGCACCCCCAGAACCTGCCCTGTTGCCGCCTGAATGTCAGAGCGGCTCTGCCCCTTGTCCATAAGAGGCAGCGCAATCTCGGGGCGGTTGCCAAAGACGATCGAAACATTGGAAAAGCGCACAGCAGTCATTTGCGATCAATCCTCAGCATACGGTCCAGTAGAATGGCAAGCACCACGATGACGAAGCCCGATTCAAAGCCCAGTGACGTGTTTACCTGATTGAGTGCCCGCACCACCGGCACACCGAGCCCATCCGCGCCAACGAGTGCTGCGATCACCACCATCGACAGGGACAGCATGATCGTCTGGTTCAGCCCCGCCATGATTTGCGGAAAGGCATAGGGCAGCTCCACCTTCCACAAGACCTGCCGTGGCGTTGCGCCAAAGGCTTGCGCGGCCTCCAACAGCGGTTTCGGCGTGGCGGTCACGCCCAGATGCGTCAATCGGATCGGCGCGGGTAGGACGAAAATCACCGTCGCGATCAGTCCCGGCACCATGCCGATGCCGAAAAAGACGATGGCGGGAATCAGATAAACGAATGTCGGAAGCGTCTGCATCAGGTCCAGCACCGGCCGCATCCATGCGTAGAGTCGCGGACGATGGGCCACGCCGATTCCGATGGGCACGCCGATGCCCATGCACACCACACAGGCAGAAAGGACGAGCGTCAGGCTTTCGGTTGTTTCCTCCCAATAGCCTTGGTTGAGGATGAACAGGAACCCCAGCACCACCAGCGCCGCCAGTTTCCAGCTTCGCTGCAGCGTCCATGTCAGACCTGCGAAAGCGGCAATGATGATCAGCGGATGTGGCCCTTGAAGTACCCAGAGAATACCGTCAATCAGCGCTTCCATCCCGTCCGACAGCCCGTCGAAAAACCACGCGCCGTAGGTCTGTAAGAGGTCAAATACCCAAGCGGCGTAATCGCCGATGGGAATCTTGTTATTGGTTAGCCAGTCCATCGTGTCGCCCCGTATCCCTCCGCCCTGCCAGCGTTTGCCGCTGATCCTCTGCGCGGATGCAAAACCCCCGGCGCGTCTTCGGGCCGGGGGTCAGCAGTTCTTAGTTCAGTGCCGCACTGACAGCCGCCATCGCGTCGCCGCCATCGGCGGTCGTGACGCCATCGAGCCAGCCGTCCAGAACGCCCATGTTGGCCTTCAGCCATGCAGCAGCCGCCTCGTTCGGGTCTTCGCCATCATCGAGGATCGCGGCCATGATCTCATTCTCCATCGCCAATGAGAACTCGAGGTTGTTCAGCAGCTTGCCTACATTCGGGCATTCTTCCGCGTAGCCTGCACGGGTGTTGGTAAACACCTGCGCGCCGCCGTAGTTCGGGCCAAACCAGTCATCGCCACCGCTCAGGTAGGTCATCTCGAAATTGGCATTCATCGGATGTGGTTCCCAGCCAAGGAACACGACCGGCTCGCCGCGACGATCCGCACGGGCCACCTGTGCCAGCATGCCCTGCTCCGAGCTTTCGGCCACTTCGAAGCCGGACAGGCCAAATTCGTCGGCGGCAATCATATCCATGATCAGCCGGTTGCCGTCATTGCCCGGCTCGATGCCGTAGATCTTGCCTTCCAGCGCGTCGGCATGGGCGGCGATGTCAGCAAAGTCGGCAATTCCCAGATCGGCGGCGGCCTTGTTTACGGCCAGCGTGTATTTCGCGCCATCAAGGTTCATCCGCACGGTGTCCACGGTGCCTGCCTCGCGGTAGGGCGCGATGTCGGCTTCCATCGTCGGCATCCAATTGCCGAGGAAGATGTCGATGTCACCATTGGCCAGTGAGGTGTAGGTCACCGGCACCGACAGCACCTTCACGTCCGTTTCATAACCCAGCGCGTCCAGCACGGTCGTCGTCGCGGCAGTCGTCGCGGTGATGTCGGTCCAGCCCACATCGGAGAAGCTGACGGTACCACAGTCCGCCAGCGCAGGGGACGCCGCCACGAGGGCCAGCGCCGATAGCATCGGTTTGAATTTCATCTTTGATCTCCCGTTGAAGATTTTTCTTGATTGACGAGTCAATAAAAACCCATCTAGGTTTGTAATGCAAATAAAATATCAGATGGGACCGTGATGCCGAAGCTCGGAATGGAGCCGATACGCCGCGATGCGCTGGTCAAAGCGACCATCGCCGAAATTGGCGCAGCAGGCACGCTGAGCGTCACGGTCAGCCAGATTGCACGCCGGGCAGGGGTCTCAAGCGCGCTGGCACATCACTATTTCGGCGGCAAGGAGCAGATCTTCGAAGCCGCCATGCGCTACACGCTCGGCGTTTATTCCGCAGAGGTGCGCGGCGCCCTCGCAATGGCGAAAGACCATCGCTCCCGTGTTGAAGCCATCGTTCGCGCCTCTTTTTCGCCCCGTAACTTCCGGCGCGAAACGGTCGCGGCATGGATGAATTTCTATGTTCTGGCGCAGGTGTCTGATGAGGCTCGCCGCCTGCTGACCATCTACCAGCGCCGCCTGCGCTCCAATCTCGCCCATGATCTGCGCCCGCTCGTCGGCCCTCGCGCGCGCAGCGCGGCCGACCGCATCGCCGCGCTGATTGATGGCGTCTATCTGCAGCAATCCCTCGGCCGCGCCGCGCCGAACGGCCAGCAGGCCGTTGTCGATGTCCTCGGTTACCTCGATCTCGAACTCGCGAAAGGTCTCTCATGACGCGCCCGAATATTCTTATTCTGATGGTGGATCAGCTGAACGGCACCTTCTTCCCAGATGGCCCCGCCGAATGGCTCCATGCGCCAAATCTGCGCAAGCTGGCCGCCCGTTCGGCTCGCTTCGCCGATGCCTACACCGCCAGCCCGCTCTGCGCACCGGGGCGAGCGGCGTTCATGTCCGGCCAGTTGCCCAGCCAGAACGGCGTCTATGACAACGCGGCCGAATTTTCGTCCGCAATCCCCACCTTCGCCCACCACCTCCGCCGCGCCGGGCATCAAACCTGTCTGTCGGGCAAGATGCACTTCGTCGGCCCTGATCAGCTTCACGGTTTTGAGGAACGCCTGACCACCGACATTTACCCGCCGGATTTCGGCTGGACACCGGACTACCGAAAGCCAGGCGAGCGGATCGATTGGTGGTATCACAACATGGGCTCCGTCACCGGCGCTGGCGTGGCCGAGATCACCAACCAGCTCGAATATGACGACGAGGTCGCCTACAACGCCCGCGCCCGTATTTATGACTACGCGCGCGGCGCGGATGAGCGTCCTTGGGCGCTGACGGTCAGCTTCACCCACCCGCATGACCCATACGTTGCCCGCCGCAAATATTGGGATCTCTACGAAGATTGCGCCCATCTCGCGCCCACTGTCCCCCCGATCCCCTACGAGGATCACGACCCTCACAGCCAGCGCATTTTCGATGCCAACGACTGGCGCAATTTCGAACTGACCGATGATATGATCGCCCGTTCCCGTCGCGCCTACTTCGCCAATATCTCCTATCTCGATGATAAAATCGGCGAGATCATGGAGGCGCTGGAAACCACCCGTCAGGCCCAAAACACGATCATCCTTTTCGTCTCCGATCATGGCGATATGCTGGGCGAGCGTGGGTTGTGGTTCAAAATGTCCTTCTTCGAAGGCTCTGCCCGCGTGCCGATGATGATCGCCGCGCCGCAAGTGCCCGCAGGTCGGATCGACACGCCTGTTTCCAATATCGATGTCTGCCCCACGCTCTGCGATCTCGCGGGCATCGACATTTCCGAAATCATGCCATGGACGACCGGCGAAAGCCTCGTGCCACTTGCGAATGGCACCCCGCGCACCAGCCCCGTCGCGATGGAATATGCGGCCGAGGCCAGCTACGCCCCGATGGTCGCGCTGCGTCAGGGCCGCTGGAAATACACCCGCTGTTCGCTCGACCCTGATCAACTGTTCGATTTGGAAGCAGATCCACACGAGCTGGTGAACCTCGCAGGCGACCCAGCCCACGCCACCACATTGGCCGAGTTCCAAGCGATTGCCGATGCGCGTTGGGATCTCGCCCGTTTCGATGCCGATGTCCGCAGTTCGCAGGCGCGGCGCTGGGTGGTCTACGAGGCGCTCCGCAACGGCAGTTACTTCCCGTGGGATTACCAGCCTCTGCAAAAAGCATCTGAGCGCTACATGCGCAATCACATGGATCTCAACATCCTCGAAGAGAGCAAGCGTTTCCCGCGTGGTGAGTAACCGATGCAATTTGCATCGCGAGTGTAAGGAATTCGAATGAAAGCGGAATTTG
The DNA here is from genome assembly GCA_017643845.1 of Marivivens sp. Classification (GTDB taxonomy): domain Bacteria; phylum Pseudomonadota; class Alphaproteobacteria; order Rhodobacterales; family Rhodobacteraceae; genus JAEPMR01. The sequence continues at coordinate 7,047 of JAEPMR010000002.1, forward strand.
TCATCGTCGGCGCTGGCAGCGCGGGTTGCGCCATGGCCTACCGACTGGCGGAAGCGGGGCGCAAAGTGATCGTCATCGAATACGGCGGCTCCGACGTAGGCCCGCTGATTCAGATGCCGGGCGCGCTCTCCTACCCGATGAACATGAAGCTCTATGACTGGGGCTACAAAACCGAGCCGGAGCCGCATCTCGGTGGGCGGCGGCTGGTCTGTCCGCGCGGCAAGGTGATCGGGGGATCCTCCAGCATCAACGGCATGATCTATGTGCGCGGCCACGCACATGATTTCGACCACTGGCGTGATCAGGGCGCGGCGGGCTGGGGCTATGCCGATGTTCTGCCGTATTACAAACGGATGGAAGACTGGCACGATGGCGGTCATGGCGGCGATCCCGCTTGGCGCGGCAAGGGCGGCCCGCTGCACGTCACCCGTGGCCGGCGCGATAATCCGCTGGTTCAGGCTTTCGTCAAAGCGGGCGGCGAGGCAGGCTACCCCGTCACCGGCGATTACAACGGCGAACAGCAGGAAGGTTTCGGCGCGTTTGACATGACTGTCTGGAAGGGCCGCCGCTGGTCCGCTGCCAGCGCCTATCTCAAACCGGCGCAGAAAACTGGCAACTGCACCGTGATGCGCGGCTTGGCCCGCCGCATCGTTATCGAAAACGGCCGTGCGACCGGCGTCGAAATCGCGCGAGGCGATCAGATTTCCGTGATTGAGGCCAGCAACGAAGTCATCGTCGCAGCCTCCGCGCTGAACTCTCCCAAACTCCTGATGCTCTCTGGCATTGGCCCCGCCGCGCATCTGGCCGAGCACGGCATACCCGTGGTTGCAGACCGCCCGGGCGTCGGTGAAAACCTGCAAGACCATCTCGAACTCTACATCCAGATGGCCGCCAGCCAGCCGGTCAGCCTCTTCAAATACTGGAACATCTTCGGCAAGGCATGGGTCGGTCTGCAATGGCTACTTGCAAAAACCGGCCCAGGTGCCTCTAACCAGTTCGAAAGCTGCGGCTTCATCCGCTCGTCAGCGGGCATTGATTACCCCGACATCCAGTATCACTTCCTGCCCATTGCCGTCCGCTATGACGGGCAGGCAGCGGCAGAGGGCCACGGCTTTCAGGCCCATGTCGGGCCAATGCGCTCCAAATCACGCGGCAACGTGACCCTCCGCAGCGCCGATCCCGACGCCGATCCGGTGATCCGGTTCAACTATATGTCCCACCCCGATGACTGGAAGGAATTCCGTACCGCGATCCGCCTCACCCGCGAGATCTTTGCGCAACCGGCCTTCGCGCCATACGTTAGGCACGAGATCCAGCCCGGCGCCGATGTGCAAAGCGATGATGCGCTTGATGCCTTCATCCGCGAACACGCCGAAAGCGCCTATCACCCCTGCGGCACCTGCAAGATGGGCGCGGCCAGTGACCCGATGGCCGTCGTCGATCCCCATGCCCGCGTCATCGGCGTTGACGGGTTGCGTGTTGCTGACAGCTCGATCTTCCCCCGCATCACCAACGGCAACCTCAACGCGCCATCGATCATGGTGGGCGAAAAGGTCAGCGATCTGCTCCTTGGCCGCGATCCCCTCGCCCCAGACAATGCCAAGCCGTGGGTCCACCCCGATTGGCAAAACGCCCAGCGGTAATCCCCACGCGGCAGGCAGGGAGGGAGAGCGTCCCACCCGCCGCGCGCGCCGTCAGCCTGCCTTCAGATAGGGGATCGTTCCCGCAATATCCGTGTCGTCGATGACGCGGAAATTCGAAAGGCTCCCCGCCTGCCGCGCCTGTCCATAGGGCGCGTAGTCAGGATCGGCAGCAAAGGCATCCAGCGCCGCACGGGACGGGAATTCCAGAATGGCAATCAGCGTGCTGCCATTCGCTTCGCCCTCCAAAGTTTCGATATTGCCGCTGCGCGACAGGTATTTCCCGCCATGCTTTTCAACAAGCTTGTGCACGTTGCCAGCATATTCCGGCACCCAGCCATCGTCGGTCACGGTAATGTCTGCGATCAGATAAACACTCATGGTTTCGCTCCTGTTCTGTGGCCGGTCGGGATGACACAGCCGATGCCTGACAGCCTGCCAAACGCCCGCGAATCTCCTCCAGTCCCGAAACTGGAGCGGCCGGTACAGAAACTGGACTAGCCCTATTGCCGCGCTGGGATAGGATGGACAGGCAACCACAAGGAGAACAGGAGATGGCCCAAGCCGGATACAAGCAGTTCTGTCCGCTCGCGATGGCGGCTGAAATCCTCTGCACCCGCTGGACGATGGTTCTGATGCGCGAGTTGATCGCAGGCTCCACCCGCTTCAATGATCTGCGCCGCGGCGTGCCGAAAATGTCGCCCACATTGCTCTCCCAGCGACTGAAAGACCTCGAAGAGGCAGGCATTGTCGAGCGCAAGCCCGTCCCTTCCGAACGTGGCGTCTTTGAATACAGCTTAACGGAAGCGGGCCGCGATCTGCGCGAGGTGGTCATCGCAATGGGTATGTGGGGTCAGAAATGGGTCGAATCCACGCTCTCGCTCAAGAACCTCGATCCTTCGCTCCTGATGTGGGACATGCGTCGCAATCTGAACCCCGATCCTCTGCCAAACAAACGCACCGTGATCCAGTTTCTGTATCACGACCTCCCTTCGACGAAGCGCGACTGGTGGCTGGTGATCGAACCGGCAGGCGAGGTCGATCTTTGCTGGGCCGATCCGGGCTTCGAAGTTGATCTCTATGTCTCCACCGACCTGCGCACCATGACGGCGATCTGGATGGGCGTCACCGACGTGGCGACCGAGCGCGACAAGTTCGAGTTCACCGGACCGCGCGAGATTTCCTCCACGATTCAGACATGGCTCGGCCTCAGCCCCTTCGCCGTGCAGAAGAAACTGGTGTCCTAAACCAGTGCATCGCCCCGCCTTTGGTTGGAAAACACCGACAAAGCCAATTCCAGTGATGCGCGAACCTGTTCGCTGCTTTCCCCTGCCGCCCGCTGCATAATCGCCAGTCCGATCTGCGCACCCAGATAATGCGCACCGGTGTCTACAGGGATGCCACCCAGATCGTCCCCCTCCGCACGGCAGCGATGTAACACAGCGCGATAGGCATCCTCCGCCGCGTGATCGAGTGTCTCGATCCGCGCTTGCGTTTCAGGCCCAAACCTGTGCTTGCCGTTCCGCATTTTGTAGAACATGCAGCCCGTCGCCAACCGTGGATCATCGCAGGCAAACTCAACCAGCTTCGCCAGTATCTCTCCCAGCCTGTCCCCTCGTTCGAGGATGTTGAACACATCGCCCAGAACGTTATCCGCATAACGGTCCAGCGCCGCTTTGGTCAGCCCGTCCTCGCTGCCAAACTCCCGATAGACCGACGGCTTTGATACGGCCGCAAGTTGGCAGACGGTGTTCACCGAAACATCCGCAGGATCGGCCTTCCAATAGGCATCAATCGCCACATCGAGGAGTATCTCTGCATCCAGCTTCTTTGGTCTACCGCGCATGGTTTGATCACATACCTTTTTATACCATCTGGTATTTAATTCTTGACCCAAATGGGAATTTATTCGTACCAATTGGTACATAATTCATTCAGGCACTGCCCGCAAAGGACATCTGATGTCGGATTCACTGGTTTCTACACTCGGTTTGCTCCTCTGTCTCGCCCCTGCGCTGGTGCACGGGGTCGAGGTCATTCGCCCGCTCTGGGCGCGTTGGGTGGTCAATTGGGTGCTTCCGTTCTTTACCCCCGGCGTGCCGAAGCCCAAACACTTCCTGACCCATGACACACAGCTCGCCATGCTGGACGGCGCGCTGGGCGCGGCCCCAGATGCGCGCCGCCGCGCAGGTGAGGATTACATATTTCTGATGCTCTTCGAGCAGCGGCAGGGCGCACTGGCCTTTCTCGCCATCGCCGCTGGGGTCGCCTATGGCCTTGCACTGCCATTGGCGGACCGTCATTCGCTGCACTTCATTTTGGCGATCATGTCGGCGCTGTTCATGCTGGTAAACGCCAATCACGCTGGCATCCGCTTCCTCGGAACGCATCCCCGAGTTTCCCATAACGGCCGCAATGTCGGGCGTATTTTTGCGCCATTCTGGGCGCTGTCCACTGTGCTCAACCTGTTGGCGTTCCAAGCTGCGACTATGTGAGGCGGAAGCCAAAACTGGTCTGCCCTAGTTTTTGTGGCAGACATCGTTGATGTGCGGCAAACAGTTCTATCGACGCTGTCCAAGCGCCGACCGAAACAATACCTGCGCACCGCCAATGACCATCACAATGCGGAGGAAATGGCTGATCGATATATAGGCCAAGTCCTGACCGATTGACAACGCCAGCAGGGACATCTCTTTTAGCCCTCCGGGTGAGTAGGCAAGAACGCCTGACTCGTTGGAATGTCCGTGAGCGCCCCGATCAGCGCCGCAAATCCTATCACCACAGCGAACATTGCTACCGTAGATACTGCGCCCAGCATCAGATCATAGCCAATCTCCCGTGCCTTCGCATCGATAAAACGGCTACCAATCACTGTCCCTAACACAATTTGCGCAACGATGACGACACCACTCGGCGGCGGGGTTTTCACACTGCGCGTCAGATGCACCATCCCGCTGAGCAGCATTGGGCCCAAGAACTTCGCTGTCGAAAGCCGCACCCCACGACCGAGCGGAACACCGAGTGCCGCTGCCCCGGCAAGTGGCGCCCGGTCTCGTGCTGTCAGGTCTGACAGCGCCGTCCATACTGGTCCGTTCTCCCGGCGTGACGTCACCCCCATCACGACACCGAAAAACACCGCAACAACGAAGATCACCACAAGGATACGCGCGGCGTGGGCCATCGCGATACGCTTCTCGTAGCCGCCCGCAATCGCCCCCAACAGGAGCATTTCATTCAAGCCGTCCGGCATGGAAGAATAAAACGCTGTTACCCGATCGTAGCCTCCCGTTCGCCGGTAGCCTGTAAACGAGGCACTTCCCGCGACCAGCAGGAACGGCACCATCACCGCCGAAGTCACCACCCGGTTGAGCGGTTGAGCAAAGCTCTCGGGAGAAATGGCTGACCAGAGCGTGCAGGCCGCTATCCCACCCACTGCGCCGATGACCAGCTCAATAATCTGACCGCTAAACGCTGCGCGGCTCACGCCCCCAGATGCCGCTCGCCGCGCTTTTTCGCCAGTGCGATCTGCTTCTGCCGCTCGCGGAACCGCGCCTTGTCGGCATCGCTCGTTTCGTCATGGCACAGGTGGCAAGACACACCCTCCTCGAACTCCGCCCGCGCGCGGTCTTCCGGCAAGATCGGACGGCGGCAGGCATGGCACAGCTCGTGCGGGCCTTCCTTCAGCCCGTGTTCCACCGAAACCCGCCCGTCAAATACAAAGCACGCCCCGTTCCACAGGCTGTCCTCGGCAGGCACATCTTCCAGATATTTCAGAATGCCGCCTTTCAGGTGATAGACCTCCTCAACACCCTGTTGCAGCAGGTAGTTGGTCGATTTCTCACAACGGATGCCGCCAGTGCAGAACATCGCGATCCGCTTGTTGTGAAAGCGCTCTTTGTTCTCCTCCCACCACTGCGGGAACTCGCCAAAGCTTTTGGTGAGCGGATCTTCAGCCCCTTCGAACGTGCCAATCGCCACTTCGTAATCGTTGCGTGTGTCGATCACCGCCACATCCGGCGCAGAGATCAGCTCGTTCCAATCGGCAGGCGCCACATAATGCCCGACCGAGGCGCGCGGATCGACGTCAGGTTGCCCCATCGTTACGATCTCTTTCTTCAGCCGCACTTTCATCCGCGCGAAAGGCGCCTCCTCCGCAGTGCTTTCCTTCCATTCCAGATCGGTACAGCCGGGCAGAGCGCGGATATGCGCCAGCGCCGCATCGATGCCTTCGCGCGATCCGGCAATCGTTCCGTTGATCCCCTCACGGGCCAATAGCAGGGTGCCCTTGACCCCCTCGCGCTGGCACAGATCAAACAGCGGGCCTCGTAGCGCGGCAGGGTTGTCGAAAGGGGTGAAGTGATAGAGTGCGGCAACAGTAAACATGTGCTGCCCTTACGCCTCGACAGGCGTTTGGGCAAGAGTTGCGATTGACCCATGTGCGCCTCGGCGCTACCCTCACACATCCCTCTGATTGGTTTATATATTCATGCCTCGAAGCGATCATGCCCTTGTCGTTGTTGACGTCCAGAACGACTTCTGTCCCGGCGGGGCGCTTGCCGTTGCCGGAGGCGACCAGATCGTTGCCGGTATAAACAAGCTCATGCCTGAATTTGGCACTGTCGTCCTGACACAGGATTGGCACCCTGCAGGACATTCCTCCTTTGCGTCCACCCATGCGGACAAATCGCCGATGGACATGATCGAGATGTCCTATGGTCCACAGGTGCTGTGGCCCGATCACTGTATTCAGGGCAGCCCCGGTGCCGCCTTCCATCCCGATCTCGAAACGGATCGCGCCAGCCTGATTATTCGCAAGGGCAGCAACCCCGCCATAGACAGTTACTCTGCCTTTTTCGAGAATGACCACCAGACACCGACAGGTCTGGAGGGTTATCTTCGGACATTGGGCATAAAGAGGCTGACATTCGTCGGTCTCGCCACTGATTTTTGTGTAAACTTTTCTGCGCTAGATGCTGCAAATCTGGGCTTCGAAGTTGATGTTCAGCTGAGCCTTTGTCGCGGGATTGACTTGGAAGGATCTCTTAATACGGCGCTAGAGGGCTTTGCGGCAAAGGGGATCAGGAGTGTCGATTAGACATCAGCCCGTGTCCGGTGACGAGCCGGTTACATTCAAGTCTGCACAGACACTGGATCAATTCCGCTATCTGCGCAGTGCCGCCGGCCGGCCAAAATGCTATGCCCGCGAACAGCTGCGCTATGCGCCCATTCGCATTTTCCTGATCATTTTGGGCAGTTCGACCTTCTATACCTTTGCAAACGAGCGGGTTGCGGCGTTCAGTCTGATGCTCGCGCTCTGCGTCGAACTTGTTGAAGACGCCTACCTCCTCTGGATGCGGCGGCAAGAGGATGCATTCATCAGGTCGCGCGCAAACTTCGTTATGATTTGTCTGGTCGGCTTCGCGCAATCGGCTGGCCTGTCCTACGCCACATGGATGACGTGGCTGATTACGCTCGAGTTCCTGCCAGACGTCATGATGGTGCTGTTTCTCAGTGCAATTGCGGCGGGGGCGTCGTATGTGATTTCTCATATGTTCTGGCCTGCCATTCTGCGGATGGTGCCTCCCGCGATTGCAACCTTCCACATCTTTTATTTCGAGTTCAGGTTTCTTCAGGACTACCAGATTGCTGAACATGCGATATTCGGCGTTGCCTCGTTGATCATCATTATGCTGACGATCATGCTCGTCAGCGCCGTTTACCGGAGCATGCGGGACCGCGAGGAAATCCGCTATGAGTTGTTGAAGTCGAGGGAGTCACTCGCCGAGTCCTACAAGGACTTGCAGGATCAGGCTGGCAGGCTGCGCCAATTGGCCATGATCGCCCATCACGCGGCGGATCCTGTCCTCGTCATTGATCCGCAGGGCTTGATCACATGGGTCAATCCCGCTTTCGAGCGCCGGTTCGGATTTTCACAAGAAGAGGCGCTCGGAAATAGGATTAATACCCTGCTTGCCGGACCAGAAACCGATCCGTCGTCAATTGATCGGGCATCATCGGCAATCGCAGAAGGGGTTGCGCGACGAATTGAAATTGCAAACTACACGAAAGACGGGCTCAAGGTCTGGAATGAGGCAAGCCTCAATCCGGTTTTCAGCGATGACGGCAAGGTTGAGCATTTCGTTTCGATCCTTCGGGATATCGAAGGCTACAAGCGGCGTCAGTCACGGCTTGTCGAAGCACGGTTTCAGGCCGAAGCCGCCGCACGAAATCGCGCCAGTTTCCTTGCAAACATGAGCCATGAAATTCGGACCCCGATGAATGGTATTCTCGGGATGACGGATCTGTTGATGCAGTCCGAGCTCAGCACCTCCCAGCGCTCCTATGCGGCTGCGATTGAGGGATCGGGCCGGAGCCTCCTGACCATCATCAATGACATTCTGGACCTCTCGAAACTCGAAGCGGGCGCATTGGACATTTCTCCTGTCCCGACGGACCCGCGTGTTACACTGCAAAATGTCATCGACCTACTTCATCCGCAGGCTGACGGAAAATCTGTCGAACTGTCATGGGAAGTCGCCGCCTCCGTACCGGATTTGATTTCTGTTGATGAAACGCGCCTCCGTCAAATTCTCCTCAATCTGGTTGGCAACGCGATCAAGTTTACTGACGAGGGGCAAGTTTCGATCAGCGTTTTCGCAGAGGATTCCACACTGGTTCTGTCGGTCGAAGACACTGGCATTGGCATTCCCTACGACCGGCAAGAGCGGATCTTCGATCAGTTCGCGCAGGTGGACAGCGAACATCAGCGCGGCGTGCGCGGCACGGGCCTTGGTCTGGCCATATCCCGCCTGCTGGCGCGGCTCATGGGCGGTGATGTCACCGTTTATTCTGAACCGGGCAAGGGCTCGACGTTCCGCGTCGCGGTCTCCTTTGAACCGGCAAGCCTTGCCGAGGCCGAGCCGGAGTCCGACCGTGGGCTTGAAGATCTGATGGCCTTCCTTCGGACAAAACTCGCAGGTCAGCCCGTCCTGATTGCCGAAGATAACAGCCTCAATGCCACATTGCTTGAAAACTACCTCGAAAAACTGGGGGTCAAACCGCTTGTTGCCGCAGACGGAAAGACCGCCGTTGAGCTTTTCACCGAGCACCGTCCGATCCTGATTTTCATGGATGTGAATATGCCGGTGATGAACGGCCTCGATGCCTGCCGCGCGATTCGCGCGATGGAAGGCGACCAGCCGTGCATTCTCGCCCTGACAGCCTCCGCCTTTGACAGCGACCGCGACGCCTGCCTCGACGCGGGCATGGATGCCTTCCTTTCCAAGCCGCTCCTGAGCGAGGAACTCTACCGCAAGCTCGAAAACATTTTCGACCGCTGCATCGTCCCGCAACCCAGCTGACCAATTCCCGCTTGGCGCAGCCCCCGTTGATCCCGTATCACGGGGAAGCACCTCAGGAGGCCGCGCATGGACATCGCCACCCGCGTCTGGAACCACAAGTGGAAGATCGACCCGATCGTCCGCTCTCTGATCGACACCGATTTCTACAAACTCCTGATGTGCCAGTCGGTGTTCCGCAACCGCCGCGAGACCACCGTCACCTTCTCCCTGATCAACCGCAGCAGCCACGTCCCCCTTGCCGAGCTGATCGACGAAGGCGAACTGCGAGAGCAGCTTGACCACATCCGTTCCCTCTCCCTCTCCCGCGGTGAAAGCACTTGGCTGCGCGGCAACACTTTCTACGGCAAGCGCCAGATGTTCCGCCCCGATTTCATGGAGTGGTTCGAGAACCTCCGCCTGCCGCCCTACCACCTCGAAAAGCGCAACGGCCAATATGAGCTGACCTTCGAAGGCTCGTGGCCCGAGGTGATGTTGTGGGAAATCCCAGCCCTCGCCGTTCTGATGGAGTTGCGCTCCCGCGCCGTGCTTGACCGCATGGACAAGTTCGAGCTGCAAGTTCTCTACGCCCGCGCCATGACCAAGCTCTGGGAAAAGATCGAACGCCTCCGCGCCGTTGACGGCCTCCGCCTTGCAGATTTCGGCACCCGCCGCCGCCATTCCTTCCTCTGGCAGGACTGGACCGTGCAGGCGATGATGGAGGGCTTGGGCGACAAGTTCGTCGGCACCTCCAACTGCCGCATCGCCATGCGCCGCGATATCGAGGCCATCGGCACCAATGCCCACGAACTGCCGATGGTCTATGCCGCGCTGGCCGAGGATGACGCCGCTCTCGCCCGCGCTCCCTATGACGTGCTCGCCGACTGGCACGAGGAGCATGACGGCAATCTACGCATCATCCTGCCCGACACCTACGGCACCGAAGGCTTCCTCTCCCGTGCCCCCGACTGGCTCGCCGGCTGGACCGGCATCCGCATCGACAGCGGTGCGCCCGAAGCCGGTGCCGAAACCGCGATCCGCTGGTGGAAGGAGCGCGGCGAAGACCCCCGCGAGAAACTTGTGATCTTCTCCGATGGGCTGGACGCCGACCGCATCATCGCTCTGCACCGGCAGTTTGCGGGGCGGGTAAAGGTGTCCTTCGGCTGGGGTACGCTCCTGACAAACGATTTCCGCGGCTTGGTGAAGGACGACGCGCTGGCCCCGTTCTCACTCGTCTGCAAAGCCGTCAGCGCCAATGGCCGCCCGACGGTCAAACTGAGCGACAACCCGAACAAGGCGATGGGACCGGACACCGAGATCGCGCGGTATAAACGGGTGTTCAGCGTCGGTGAGCAAAAGCCGTTGGAGGTGGTGGTCTAGCCCCCGCGCCCGCTCCGGACCGCCCCCGTGATCTTCCGCGTTGTCACCCACACGCGACGTTCGAATGACGTCCGCTCTTGGCTGGCATAAAGCGCATCACCCGAAACCACCCTCAGGCCCACGCCCACCCCGCCCGAACAGCGCCGCAGGCGCAGGGCGCGCGCCGGACCGCCCCGACGGTCTGGCGCGAAGTCACCCGCGCACGACGCTCGAAGGACGTCCGATCTTGGCTGGCATAAAGCGCCCAGTTCAATGGAAAAGGCGCCAGCCCACGGTCCGGCGCGCGCCCTTCGACTTTCTACAATTCACATGAGGCGCATCGCCAAGGCGGTTTCCAAGATCCCCTCGGCATTCATGTAATCACTCCACCTTCCCCCTGAGCGCCTTCACCTCTCCCCGCTTTTTCTTCTCGTCCAGCCGCCGCCGGATGCTCCCTTTCGTCGGGCGGGTGGGGACGCGGCGTTTGGGGGTTTCGGTGGCTTTGCGGATCAGTGTCACCAACCGTTCCCGCGCGATCTCGCGGTTGCGGGCTTGGCTGCGGGTGTCCTGCACGAAGAGCACCACCGCGCCTTCGGTCGTCCACTTCTGCCCCGCCAGCCGCTTCAGCCGCCGTTTCACCGCTTCCGGCAATGAGGGGCTCCGCGCCGCCTCGAAGCGCAGCTCCACCGCTGTTGAGACCTTGTTCACGTTCTGCCCGCCGGGGCCGCTGGCGCGGGTGAACTGTTCGGTCAGTTCCCAGTCCTGAAGGGCGATGGTGTCGGTGATCTGGAGCATCTCTTTGCGGGGTGGAAAGTGGGGCCAGTTTAGCCGGAAAATGCTGCGGGTGCGATATGCATGGATTGTGCATCAGTTGTGCATGGGTTGTGCATCGCAAATACGGGCGTTTCTAGCACGGTTTTTCTGCGCTGCGGCGTATGAAAAAGGGCCGCCCTGGCGACAGGTACGGCCCTTCGAAAGTTCAGGAGGTGGGGTCGGTTAGATCACGTCCCACCTGGGGGTTTTCGTCAGCCAAGGGCTGCCCTAGCGACGGACCTCCCAAGCTGTCCCGACACCTTTCTCCAATACCTTTCTAGACACTGGATCACCTCCTTTCATTGATTTCGCCTGAGGGTAGGGTGCCACAGATTTTGTGTCTGTCAAATAAAAATCCACTACCTTTGGCGGTTTTCCCTAGGAGTTACTCAGTCTCGCCTGTTTCTGCATCGCCATTCGGGTCCACGAAAGCCAGAAGGATCAGCCCGATGACAAACAGCCCGATCACTGGCGAAACCCCCAGCCGCGGGCTCTGGGTCCAGAGCGTGAAAATCCCGATCAATGCGGGCGCGAGAAACGCCGTCGCCTTGCCCGAAAGCGCAAACAGCCCGAACGCCTCCGTCGGCCGCCCCGCCGTCGCATGCCGCACCATCATCGTCCGACTAGCTGCATACAAAGCCCCCCCCGCACCCCCAATCGCCGCGCCACACAGGTAGAAGATGATATCAGGTAGGTTGCTGCCTGCTTCCAGGGGGACTCCAAACAGGCTTTCACGGGACATCCCGACGATAATTGTGCAGACGAGCATGAGTACCCAAATGCAGGTTTTGATGACTGGCTTTGGGCCGTAGCGGCTATCGAATAAACCCCCGATATAAGTGGCAATTCCCGCCGTGACCGCGCCGACAATTCCAAAGACAGCGATCATCGTAAGAGACCAGTCCAAGACCAGTCGCGCATAGACGCCACCAAATCCGTAAAGCGCGTTCAAGGCATCGCGATAGAACATTGATGACGCGAGGTAACTGGCGAGGCTCGGGCGCTTCATAACCGATTTGATAGAGGCTCTCAGGTCCCCAAGCGCGGCTCTAACGCCTCCCTGCTTCACCACCGGTTTCGGCTCCCGAACCCATACAAAGTAGGGGATCATAAACACAACATACCACAAGGCGATGAACGGGCCGACAACGCGTGTTCCCTCGCGGGCTTCCGGGTCAAGTCCGAACGCAGGATCGGTTCCAATGAGCGTCGTTCCGGCAGTGTCGTTTGCCTCGAAAAAGAAGAGGAGCATGACAAAAAGCGAAAGCACCCCACCCCAATACCCAAAGGAGGCTCCCGACCCGCTGATCTTCCCGATAGCCTCGCGCCCGCCAAGGCTCGGAAGCTGAGCGTTCGTGAAAATCAGTGCGAATTCGGCTGCAATAAAGCCGCTGGAAAAGGCGAAAAGCGTAAACCACAATCCACTTCCATCTGGCAAAAGAAACCACATCATCCATGCGGCGAGAACATAGATCATGGAAAACCCGACGATCCATGGCATCCGCCGGCCGGTGCTGTCGGCATAGGCTCCAAGCACCGGCCCCATAAACGCGATGACGAGTCCCGCCATGGTTTGGCCAAGTGACCACATGGATTGCGCTTGCGCGTCAGCTGCCTGTTCAGAGAGTCCGCCTGCTGCGAAAAATTCCGTTGCTACGCCAGCAAAATAGGGGCCAAAGATAAAAGTCAGACCGAGTGTGTAATAGGGCTGCGCCGCCCAGTCGAAACACATCCAACCGAAAATCCGCCGCTTTGACATCGCTGGTCCCACCCCCCGTGTTTTCTCAACTAAGAGCGAGAATGTGGCTTCGTGGCAAGTATTCTGGCGCAGGGGTGACAAAGGGATTGCCCTGTGTGGCAATGATGACTACCTGATTGGCAAGTTGGAAAGGACAGCCATGGTTTCCCTGTTTCAGATTTTGCTCCTCATACTCGGTATCGCGCGCTTCTTCATCATCGTGCATTTCGTGATGAGTTGGCTGATCAGTTTCAATGTGCTCAACGTCCGGCAACCATTTGTTGCTCAGGTGTGGTTCGGCCTCCAACGTCTGTTGGAGCCCCTTTACGCTCCGATCCGCCGGATGCTCCCGAATATGGGCGGTCTTGATCTCTCGCCGCTGGTGGCGCTCGTGGCGATCTACGCGCTGGAGATAATTTTGCGCAACAACATCTCCGTCTTCTACTGACTTCGGGCCTCTTGCCCGCGCCTTCGGTCTATGGGATCGTAGCGTTAACGAGCAGTTCAGAATAGACAGGTAGATTTTTCGCATGAGCGCTGCCACGCTTCTTCGCGACGTTTTCGGATTCGAAGATTTCCGTCCCGGACAGCAGGAAATTGTAGAGGCTGTGATTGCCGGTCAAAATGCGTTGGCGATCATGCCGACGGGCGGTGGAAAGTCTCTTTGTTTCCAATTGCCCGCCCTTGTGCGGGACGGGCTGACCGTCGTCATTTCGCCTTTGATCGCATTGATGCGGGATCAGGTCCGCGCATTGACCGAGGCAGGCGTCAGGGCAGCCGCTCTGACTTCTGCAAACTCGGCTCAAGAAACCGATGCGATATGGGCGTCACTCGCGTCCGGTGAATTAAAGATTCTTTATATGGCACCTGAGAGACTTGCTTCAGGAGCCATTGCGGCGGCATTGCGGCGTGCGGGCGTGTCCTTGCTCGCGGTCGACGAAGCTCACTGTGTAAGCCAATGGGGGCATGATTTTCGGCCGGACTATCTGAGGATTGGGCAGCTTCGGCGGCAGCTCGATGTACCTCTTGCGGCATTTACTGCAACCGCCGATGCCGAAACCCGCGCGGACATTGTCGATAAACTATTTGATGGTGCTGATCCCCAAATCTTTCTGCGCGGTTTCGACCGCCCCAACATTCACCTCGCTTTCGCGGTTAAGGATCAACCGCGCAAACAGATCCTCTCGTTTGTTGCGGCTCGTCCAGATCAAAGTGGCATCATCTATTGTGGAACACGCGCAAAAACAGAGAGCATTTCCAGAGCGCTCAACGAGGCTGGTAAAAGCGCTTGTTTCTACCACGGTGGCATGGACCCAGAGGAACGGAAATCCGTTGAAGCTCGCTTTCAGCAGGAAGACGGTTTGATTGTCGTTGCCACAGTCGCATTTGGAATGGGGATCGACAAACCCGACATTCGCTGGGTCGCCCATGCCGATCTACCGAAAACAATCGAAGCCTATTATCAGGAAATCGGTCGCGCAGGGCGGGATGGCGCCTCTGCAGAGACACTGACGCTATTTGGTGCTGACGACATTCGCTTTCGACGTCAGCAGATAGATGAAAGCCTCGCCCCACCCGAACGAAGACATGCAGACCACGGGCGTTTGAACGCGCTCCTTGGATTGGCTGAGGCTCAGAAATGTCGGCGGCAGACGCTCCTTGCCTATTTCGGTGAGGCCGCAGAGCCGTGCGGAAATTGCGATCTGTGTAATGCGCCGCCCGAACTGTTCGATGCCACGACACCTGTCCGCATGGCGCTGTCTGCCGCGCTTCGAAGCGGTGAGTCCTTTGGTGCGGGGCACCTGATAGACATCCTGAGGGGGAGCGAAACTGACAAGATTCGTGAACGCGGTCATGACACGCTCCCGACTTTTGGCGTCGGAAAGGAATTCGACAAACGGCAGTGGCAGGCAATTTTTCGGCAGATGATGGGGTTTGACTTGATCCGCCCCGACAGTGAGCGGCATGGTGCTCTACGTATGACTGATCGCGCGCGGCCGATCCTCAGAGGAGAGGAAGAGATCACTCTACGCCAAGACAGCCTTCAAACCGCACGAAAAGGCCCGGTCGTTAAAGCACTCGTACCGGAAGAAGACGCCCCCCTCCTCTCTGCACTGAAGGCGAAGCGCCGTTCTCTGGCCGAAGCCGCTGGTGTCCCTGCCTATATAATCTTTAACGACAGAACTCTGATCGAAATGGCACAGTCTCGGCCCACGACTCTTGATGAGATGTCGCGCATTGGCGGTGTCGGCGCCAAGAAGCTTGCCTCCTATGGCGAGGCGTTTCTCGCCGTTGTGAACCCAGACGCGGACAAGCAGCATCCCAGTCGATCAAAGCTCGCTGGTCGAAGCGAGGGTGCCGTCTTTGATCAGCTACTCGCTGTGCAGGCCGATCTGGCGCGAGGGGAAGATGGGCTGGAAAAGCCGCTTAGTTGTTCGGCAGCACTTCTTGCCCGCATTGCAAAAGCCAAACCTCGCGATCTTGGCACCTTATCGCGATTGCTTGGTGACAGGCACGCCGAGCGGTTTGGCGAGGCTTTCTTGGAAATTCTAAAAGAGGCTTGAGCTTCGGGTGGGGCTCGCTAGGTAGTTCCCGAACAAAGGAGAGCGCAATGCTGACTGTGATTTCCCCGGCAAAATCTCTGGATTTGGCACCTGTCGATATCCGGCCGACAGAGCCCCGCTTTTTGACTGATGCAAACAGTCTCGCACGGACATCGCGGAATTTGACCCTGACCCAATTGAAATCGCTGATGAGTATTTCTGACGATCTAGCGCGCTTGAACCGCGATCGGTTTCGCGCGTTTAAGGACGTACCCGAAGCTGATGCTGTCAGACCTGCCGCTTTCGCTTTCAATGGTGATACATATCAGGGATTGGAAGTCAGAACACTCAGCGAAGACGCTCTGCGCTGGGCCCAGGATCACTTGCGGATTTTGTCGGGTCTTTATGGATTGTTGCGGCCCCTGGATGCGATCCAGCCATATCGTCTAGAGATGGGGAGCCGCTTGAAAACCCGCCGCGGTAAGAATCTTTATGAGTATTGGGGTGATCAAATCGCGAATGCGCTCAATGACGAGGCCCGTGCATCTGGTGCGGATACATTGATCAATTGTGCAAGCGAGGAATACTTCTCCGCCGCCAACCGTGAGGCGCTCAAGCTCCGTGTCGTTACGCCTGTATTTATGGAAGTGAAGGCGGGAAAACCGAAGATCGTGAGCTTCTACGCGAAACGCGCGCGCGGCGCGATGGCCCGTTTCATTTGTGAAAACCGAATAACCGATCCAGACCAGATCAAGGACTTTGAAACCGGTGGTTACCGCTTTGAGCAGGACCTCAGCGACGAAGAACGCTCCGTTTTCATCCGGTAGAGAGGGTGACATCAGGTCGGCTTCTATTCAACTGATTGACGTGTCAGAATGCGACCGGTGCAGTCGCATTTGGGATTGGGTATTCCTGCTAATTGCTATGTGTTGTGCCAAGGGGTGAACCGCTTGGAGAATCGTGATGGCAGACTTTCTTGACCAAATCCGCGTCGAACTCGACGAGATTCAGGATGCCGGACTGTTCAAACAGGAGCGGGAAATCCAGACGGCACAGGGGACTCATATCGAAGTCGACGGTCGTGAGGTTATCAATCTGTGCGCCAACAACTATTTGGGGCTTGCCAACCATCCTGACCTGATCTCTGCCGCGACCAATGCGATGGAAACGCACGGTTTCGGGATGGCTTCGGTCCGTTTTATTTGTGGAACACAGGACCTGCATCGTCAGCTTGAAACGGAGCTCGCTGAGTTTCTCGGCCAGGAGGATTCCATCCTATTCGCCGCGTGTTTCGATGCCAACGGCGCGTTATTCGAACCGCTGCTGGGACCCGATGACGCTGTAATCTCCGACGCTCTTAACCACGCTTCGATCATTGATGGGATTCGACTCTGCAAGGCGCGCCGCTATCGGTATCGCAACTCGGATATGGAGGATCTCGAAGATCAGCTCAAAGCAGCTAGGTCGGCAGGCGCTCGTCGAATCATGATTGCAACGGATGGGGTCTTCTCCATGGATGGCTACCTCGCCAAGCTCGGAGAAATTCGCGCTTTGGCTGACCGCTATGACGCATTGCTCATGGTTGATGACTGCCATGCGACCGGTTTTATGGGGCCAAAAGGACGCGGAACCCCTGCTCATTTTGGTGTTTCTGCAGATCTGGTCACCGGAACACTTGGCAAGGCACTGGGCGGCGCGTTGGGCGGGTATATTGCCGGCCCGAAGCCGGTGATTGATCTGTTGCGTCAACGGGCCCGGCCATACCTATTTTCCAACGCGTTGCCGCCTTCGATCGTTGCTGCCGGCATTGAGGCGTTGCGACTGGTACGAGAAGGCGATGATCTCAGGGAACGGCTTTTCGAAAATGCTGCGTATTGGCGCAAAGGTTTGAACACACGCGGCTTCGAACTGCTTCCCGGTGAGCACCCGATTATCCCTGTTATGTTGTATGATGCGAAAAAGGCGCAAATGATGGCTAGGCGGCTTTTTGAACTGGGTGTTTATGTTTCAGGGTTTTTCTTCCCGGTTGTTCCACGTGATCAGGCAAGGATACGGACCCAAATGAATGCGGCGCTGACGACGGCCGATCTGGAGCAAGCACTAGACGCGTTCGAGGCTGCTGGGCGTGAAACGGGGGTGTTGTCATGAGCAACGAAATGCAGGCTCTTGCGAAATCGAAGCCCGAAGTCGGCCTATGGCTTGAGCGCCACCCAGTTCCTGAAATTGGACCGGACGATGTTTTGATTCGTGTCACCAAGACAGGGATTTGCGGGACTGACATCCACATATGGAATTGGGATGACTGGGCGCAAAAGACTGTCCCGGTTCCATTGATTACCGGCCATGAATTTGCTGGGCAAATTGTTGAACTCGGGCGGAATGTGACCGGCCTGGAGATTGGTCAGAGAGTGTCAGGCGAAGGCCATCTGATCGGGAAAGACAGCCGGCAAAGCCGCGCCGGAAAATTTCATCTCGATCCGCAAACACGTGGAATAGGTGTGAATGAGCAGGGCGCTTTTGCGGAGTATCTACGACTGCCCGCCTTCAATGTCGTCCCTCTCCCTGACAGCATTTCAGATGATATTGGTGCGATTCTCGATCCGTTGGGCAATGCCGTGCACACCGCGCTTTCGTTTGATCTCATCGGAGAAGACGTGCTGATCACCGGCGCAGGTCCGATCGGCATCATGGCCGCTGCTGTGGCACGGCACGTTGGAGCGCGCCATGTGGTGATCACGGATGTTAACCCCTATCGCCTAGAACTGGCTCAGAAAGTTACGGATGTAACGCCGGTCAATGTGGCGGAAGAAGATCTTCGCGATGTGATAAAGCGATTGAAAATGAAAGAGGGCTTCGATGTCGGTCTCGAAATGTCGGGCAATCAGCGCGCCCTCGATCAAATGGTGGAGGCACTTGTAATGGGTGGTCGAATTGCGCTTTTGGGCATTCCACCTGGGAAGTCGCCTGTAGATTGGAGCCGGATTGTTTTCAAAGCGGTGACGATCAAGGGGGTCTACGGCCGTGAGATTTTCGAGACTTGGTACAAAATGATCGCCATGTTGGAGAATGGTTTGGACGTATCCAAAATCATTACGCACCGTTTTAAGGTTGCGGATTTTGTAGACGGTTTTCAGACGATGCGTGGTGGGCAATCGGGAAAAGTCGTGCTCGATTGGACGTAAATGTGATTGTGCACACTGTTATTCGCCATGTTGCTTCGCCCTCAAACGAATTAGGGTGTTCCGGAATTTAGTTATTGGGCGAAATCGGTGCAGGCGAAGTTTCCCTATACCCGCGACCTCGTACTAGTCGGAGGCGGGCATACACATGCGCTCTTCCTGAAAATGTGGGGGATGAAGCCACTCGCGGGAGTGCGTCTGACGCTCATTGACCCATCACCCGTCGCCGCCTATTCGGGTATGCTGCCCGGTTTTGTGGCTGGTCACTATACGGCTGACGATCTTTCGATTGATTTGGTCCGACTGTGCCGTTTCGCGGGCGCGCGGTTTGTGGCTGGGGCGGCAGCAGGAATTGACCGTGAAAAACGGGTTATTCTGATCGAAGGGCGGCCTCCAGTTTCCTATGATGTCGTTTCAATTGACATCGGCATACATAGCCGGATGGCCATCGGCGGGTTTGACGCTTCGGCAGTGGCGGTAAAGCCGCTGTGGCGATTTGCCGAGGCTTGGCAGAGTTTTCTCTTAGAGAATGAGAGGGGCAAGCGCGTAGTGACTATTGGTGGCGGAGTCGCCGGTGTTGAGCTCACGCTGGCTGCGAAACATGCACTGGGAAACGGCGCTGAGATCATTGTGCTGGATCGCGATGAGGTTCTGAAAGCAGTCCCCAGCCGTGCACGCTCGAAACTTCTCAAGACGCTAGAGCTTAACGGCGTTGTTTGTCGCGGTGATGTGGAAATTTCTCATATTACGGATAGGCACGTTCATCTTGCTGGTGGTGGGTCGGTTGCTGCGGACTTCGTCCTGGGCGCGGCCGGCGCACGGCCGCATTCATGGGTGAAGCAGATTGGACTGGACCTGAAAGACGGCTTCATTTGCGTTGATGAGAATCTGCGATCATCTGATCCGTCGATATTTGCAGTAGGGGATTGTGCGCATATGGAGTTCGCTCCGCGGCCAAAGGCGGGTGTCTTTGCAGTCCGACAGGCGCCGATCCTTTTTCACAACCTTCGCGCAGCTCTCTCGAGCCAGAAGTTGCGCAGCTATCGTCCGCAGAAAGACTACCTGAAGCTGATCTCACTTGGTGACAAAAGTGCCATGGCCGAGAAACGCGGCTTAGTTCTGAAGGGACACGTGCTGTGGGTTTTAAAGGACCGAATTGATCGTGGCTTTATGCGAAAGCTGCAGAATTTGTCCACGATGGGTCGCGGCGCTTTACCTGACTTAAAGGCTGACGGACTGCAGGAGGAATATGGGACTGTCCCGTATTGTGCGGGCTGTGGTGCCAAGGTTGCCGGAACAGCATTGGCTGCGGCACTCGATGGGGCTACTGGTCAACTCCGCGACGATGTTATGGTCTTGCATGGCGATGATGCGGCGGTGATTGGTGAAAATGGCCGGCGACAGGTCGTCACGACTGATCATCTTTCGGCAATTTCGGATGATCCGGTTATGATGACGCGGATCGCTTTGGTTCACGCATTAGGGGATATTTGGGCGATGGGCGCTGTGCCTCAGGCGCTACTTGTCTCTCTTACGCTTCCCAAGATGTCGCCCGAATTACAGGTTCGAACTATGAGCGAGATCATGCAAACAGCTGATCGCGAAGCGCGAAAATTCGGGGCCGCAATTGCAGGCGGCCATAGTGCTCTCGGTGACAATTTGGTGGTAGGGTTCACCGCGACGGGACTTATCGAGGGGGAGCCAAAAACGCGATCAGGTGCGCAGCTAGGTGATGCGCTTATTCTGACGAAGCCCATTGGAATAGGCGTTCTGATGGCCGCTGAAATGCGAGGGCTGGCGCGCGGAAACGATGTAGTGAAAGCCTTCGAGGCGATGTGCCAACCTCAGGACGCGTCCTCTCAGATACTGGCAACGGCGGACGCAATGACCGATGTCACAGGGTTCGGATTGGCGGGACATCTTGCCGGGATTTGCAGAAGCTCTCGCTGTGGTGCGAGAATTTCACTCGATGCGATCCCGTTCCTCGATGGTGCGGTGGAGCTTTCGCGTGCGGGTGTCAGGTCTTCTCTTTTCGAGCATAACCGGACGAGTTCAGGCGCTGTTTTCGGAGCTTCAGGCGCGACGGCAGATCTGCTGTTCGATCCGCAGACCGCTGGTGGACTATTGGCAGTTGTTCCCGAAGTTACTGCCGATGAACTCTTGATCAAATTGCGGGGTGCTGGCTATCCCGCTGCGAGAATTGGGACGATCACGAACGAGGAAGGCGTGATTCAGGTTTGTTGATCAGATCTCGGATTCTTGATGCGGTTTGCGACAACGCCTCCGAATCCAGTTTATTAGTCGTTATGCGAGCAATAGGTTCTGTGCCGTGTTTTGTGCGGGATCGGGCATAGGCAGGATCGTAATGCAGTTCCATCAATGAGGTGACAAGGCTCAGCCGATCATCGGCATCCAGTAGGGTTTCCCAATGGTCAACGGTTTCGTGCCCGCGGAACTGGCGAAGCGGCTGAAGCTTCGATCGCATTGTTTCTGGTGCATTGAGGATGTCTTGGTAGGCTTCGACAAGATACTGGCCCCGGGCGGGTAGAGGAGCGTCGATCTCGATCCGGGGTGCGCCGCACATTCGCTCCCATAGGCGCGGAGGAATGTTGATATTTCCGATTTTGCTGCTTTCCGCCTCAATGATGATGGGGCGAGAGAAATCAAACCGGTCCAGCCGCCCTGCGAGCTCTGACTCAAAGGCTTTCTGGGTGGGCTGTCCGCCGCTAAGAGAGCCGAGCAGTGAACCGCGATGGTTTGCCAGCCCTTCTAGGTCGATAACTTGCAGCCCCATCTCATCAAGAAGCTCGAGTAACTTGGTTTTCGCCGTGCCGGTATTTCCGTCTAGCAGCAACAGCTGGGCATCAAGGGGCGTATCATAAAGCGCAGAATGAATTAATCGGCGATAGGATTGGTAGCCTCCCGAGATAACCTCTGAACGCCAACCGACCTCCTGAAGAAATCGAGCGAAGAAACCGGATCGTTGCCCGCCGCGCCAGCAATAGACGAGGGGCTTCCAGTCACCTTCCATATCGGAGAGCTTTTCTTCGAGATGTGATGCGGTGTTGCGGGCGATGATTGCGCCGCCAATTTTGCGGGCTTTGAAGGGGCTTTCCTGCTTGTAGATGGTTCCCACCAAGGCACGTTCATCGTCAGAAAGTACTGGCAGGTTTATCGCGCCCGGAATGTGATCTTCGGCAAATTCCGCTGGGGACCGAACATCGATAACAACATCGAAGTCGTTGTTCAGTAGGTCTCGTAAAGAGTGGAAGATCTGCGCCATACTGCTCGTCTATCCCACCTCAAGATAAACGAAAAGAGTGCTGGTTGATCTGTGATTATGGCGTTTCTCGGGGGTGGCTGATTGCAGGAATTCGCTGGCGACCTTGTTGGGTCAAAAGAAAGACATCTGCGCCCTCGAATACAGCGGGGAGGATCTCTCTTCCTCGCGCGGCACCACCGTCAAGGTTAACTCTGTTGCCGCAGTGACAAGGGGTTTCCACGATAGTGTGGCCGTGGACGACGAGTTTTCCGTGGTCTCGATCATCATTTAGGAATTCATCGCGTATCCACAGGAGGTCCTCTTCTTTTTGTTTTCGAAGCGGAATTCCCGGTCGAATGCCGGCATGTACAAAAAGCAGGTCATTCAAATTATGGCTCAGCCTCATGTCTGTCAGAAAGTTGATGTGGGTTGTCGGTACCGCTGCGCGAGCATCCGCATGAATGTCACGCTGGCTCCGACCTTCCCTGACATCGACCCCGTATGATCGCAGTGTAGCATCTCCGCCCAATCGTGGGTCGAGCCAGCTGAGGCCCAAGCGTAGGCGGAGGTCGTGTTTGGGCACTGGTTCAAGATACCACTGAAACATGCGGTCGTGATTGCCTTTGACAAAGACCCAATTCGGGTGCGAGGCGCGCTCACCCGCAAGGAGATCCAGCACGGCGCAGCTGTCCGGCCCACGGTCGGTCAAATCACCCAAGAAGACAATTGTTGCGTCTGGTCCGCCATCCTTCCAAATCCGGACAAGAGCGGTTTCCAGATGTCTGATCTGCCCATGTACGTCGCCGATTGCGTATATCATGCAGCCTCCGTTCGCCGGTTTATGACGCGTTCCCTGACAGATTTTCAATGGCCACAGATGAATTTTGTGCATGGCTGCATTCTTTTCGACGCAAAAGCTTGGCGTAAAAGATATGACGATGTATGTCATTATGACGTAAAACCATCATGGAGAGTCCTGTGGCACGGAGGCCAACTGTACAAGATGTTGCGCGTGAGGCGGGCGTGAGCGTAACGACCGTTGATCGTGCATTGAATGGTCGTGCCAAGGTTCGCGAGGACACAATTCGGAAGATAGCAGAGGCGGCACACCGCGTCGGTTATCACGGCAAGGGAGTCTTTGAGAACCGTCTTAAAACCGTTGTGCCTGAAGTCCGCTTTGGTTTTGTCCTTTCCAAGAAGGGTCAGGAATTTTACCAGATCTATGCGCGTGAGATCGAGAGGGCCGTTGCAGAGCGAAGAGACGTTCGTGCGCGTGCAGATATCCGTTACGCATCTTCCCAAGCGCCGGACGAATTTGCGCGGTTACTGCATGAATTGGGCGAAACCTGTGACGCCGTTGCATGTGGCGCTGTCAATGATCAAAGGCTGACACAGGTTGTCCAGCAGCTGAAAGATGACGGGGTTCCCGTTTTTTCGATGCTGAACGATTTTGCGCAGGGTGTAAGAAAAAACTATATCGGCACCAACAACATGAAGAGTGGGCGGGTCGCGGCCGGATATCTGACCCGAACAATTCACAAGCCCGGAAAGCTTGCAATCTTTGTTGGAGGCAATCGGTGGCACGGACATGATCTGCGAGAAGTTGGTTTTCGCTCATTTGTCCGTGAGGTGGATCTGGGCTTTACGGTGTTGGACACCCTCGTAAACCTCGAAACGCGACAAGTCACATATGAGGCGACACTGGATCTTTTAAATCGGCACCCCGATCTCCGCGGTGTTTATGTGGCGGGGGGCGGTATGGAGGGCGCGATCGCCGCTCTAAGAGAGGTTCATCCGGTTCCGCGTGTGGGGCTTGTGGTAAATGAATTGACGAGCGAAAGCCGCGCCGCATTGATTGATGGCTACGTCTCAATGGTGATGCGGACGCCGCTCGAAACCATGTGCCCTGAGCTTATTGAACTGATGGTTCGCGCCACCAGGAATGAAGACGACGGCACGATAGGTCAGCATTTCCTCGACCCACATATCATTTTACCAGAAATGCTTGCATGACGTAAAAGCGTCATACTGCATGCGCAGAAAAACGTCATGAATGAGAAATTCGGACGTCATATGGCTTGACCGAATCCCGCCAGCGCCGCACCGTCCGGCTCGTCCAGCTTTGGCAAGGTTTGCTGTGATGGGCGGGGAGGATCAATGCAACTGGCACTAAATCAGATGACAGTTCCGAATCTGGAATTCGAAGCGTTTCTTGATTTGGCGGCGCAGCTCGATTGCGTCGGTGTGGAGGCGCGAAATGATTTAGGGCGCCCTTTGTATGACGGGATTGCCGCCTCGCTCGCAGGTGAAAAAATTCGTTCAAGGGGCCTGCTGCTCCTGGGCGTGAGCCAAATTTATCCGTTCAATGATTGGGATTCGGAGCGAGAACACGAGGTACGTTCATTGGTGGCACTCGCCGCCGACGCTGGCTCAAAGACAATATGTTTGATCCCTCGCAACGACGGAACTGGCCTTGGCAATGGTGAACGGCAGGCAAAGTTGAGGTTGGCACTGAGGTCCATTTTACCAATTTTGCAAGATGCTGACCTCGTTGGTCTTGTCGAGCCACTTGGATTTGGACGGTCGTCGCTACGCTCAAAAGATGAGCTCGTACAGATGATTTCGTCGTTGGGGGCTGAGGCGAATTTGAAAATCGTACACGATACGTTTCATCACACTATTGCGGGGGGTGGCGCAATCTACCCTGAATGTACGGGGATCGTGCACATTTCGGGTGTCGTGGATCCGAAGCTTTCGCTTGGCGAAATGGAAGACGAGCATCGCATTCTGGTCAATTCACAAGACCGTCTTGGAAACATCGAGCAAATCAAGACGTTTCTGTCTGCTGGCTATGCTGGGGCGTTTTCTTTCGAGAGTTTTGCTCCCGAAGTTCATGCGCTCGTGGAGCCCTATGCGGAAATTAGAGGATCAATGGATTTCATTTCTTCCCAAATCGCAGCGACAGCGGCGTGAGGGAAGATGAATTGCCCCAACTATGGGGTTTCCGGGATGGAAATGGTGCACCGGACACCAAATATGGGAGGAAAACCATGAAGAAGACCCTTATTGCATCTGGCATTGTGGCGTTGATGTCTACGACCGCCATGGCGCAGGAAATCGGCGCAACGTTTTCGAGATTCGATGACAATTGGTTGACAGTTCTGCGTAACGGAATGGTCGAGTATGCATCGACAATCGATGGTCTTGTTTACCAGCAAGAAGATGCAACGGACGACATCGCGAAGCAAATCGACCAAGTTAAGAACTTCGTCGCATCCGGTGTTGATGCTATCATTGTTAACATCGTCGACACGTCAGCTGGTGCAGCTGTTTCGGCGGCGGCGGGTGACGTTCCGCTCGTTTACGTCAACCGTGAACCTGACAACGTCAATGAACTTCCGCCGACCCAGGCGTTTGTCGCATCGAATGAGATCGAGTCTGGCACTTTGTCGGCATTCGAAGTCTGTAAGAACCTGCGTGCTGAGGGCAAGGGCAGTGGTGCTCGTGGCTACCTTATGAACGGTCAGCTTTCGAACCAAGCGGCAGTGCAGCGTTCGAAGGATGTTCATGACGTCATCGGAATGGACATGTGTAACTTCATGGAGATCATCGACGAGCAAACTGCAAACTGGTCCCGCGATGAAGCACAAGACCTCATGACCAACTGGATGTCATCTGGCGAGCCATTTGATTTCGTTCTGGCTAACAACGATGAGATGGCTATCGGTGCCATTCAGGCAATGAAAGCAGCCGGTATGGATATGGCCGATGTCCAGGTTGGAGGCGTGGACGCTTCGCAGGATGCGCTGCTTGTAATGGCGGCGGGTGACTATGACGTAACTGTGTTCCAAGACTCCGTTGGCCAAGGCACCGGTTCAATCGACGCTGCTCTCAAGCTGATTGCAGGCGAAAAGGTTGATCAGAAAGTGTACATTCCGTTCGTTCTCGTTACGCCGGAAAACATGGGTGACTTCCTCGATAAAAACTAAGGATTGAATTCTTTAGCTTTGAGGCGGCGCGGCTGCGCCGCCTCCACCACGACTTAATTGAATTGGGAGGCGAGAATGACGGATACCAGCCACGGGACTGGCGGTCTTACGTTTGACAAGTCAAAGAGATCTTGGCCGAATGAGCTAAACATACTGTTGGCTCTGATTATCATCATAGTCATTTTCGAAATCATCGGCCAGGTAGCGCCCTACATGCGCGGCCAAAGCTTCCTTTTCGATACAAACGATCGATTTGACAGTATATTCAACGAAGCGCGGTTGCAGATCATCATTCTGCAAGTGGCCGTTATCGGAATTATCGCCTTAGGCGTTACGCAAGTGATAATCACGGCGGGGATTGATCTGTCATCCGGTCCCTTGGTTGCGGCAACCGCAATGATTGCAATGAGCTTTGCTCAGGTGGCCGAGGTAAACGGATTTCCGAACCCAAAGGCAGTCTTTGGTGCATGGGCTATGGATTTGCCCGTTGTTATACCGGTCGTGATTGGGCTTGCGTTTGGTGCGATGATCGGTGCGATCAATGGCACTTTTATTGCCTATTTCCGCATTCCTCCGTTCATCGCTACGCTTGGGATGTTCCTGATCTGCCGTGGTATTGCGCTGTGGTGGTCAGGCGGAAATCCAATTTCATTCCCGACTGAAGGATATGCATGGATTGGATCTGGCATGATGCCGGTGGTCTGGTTCGTGATTTTGGCAATCGTGTTCCAATTGATCATGAGCTTCACAGTCTACGGAAAGCATACGTATGCTATCGGCTCGAATGAAGAAGCTGCACGGATGTCAGGTATCAACGTTCGCCGTCATAAGGTGATGGTCTATATGATCGCCTCGATGTTGGCTGCCTTCGCCGGAATCGTTCTTAGTTCGAAGGCGGTCACTGCGCAGGCCGGGATGGGCGAATTTTACGAGCTATTTGCAATCGCAATGGCGGTTATTGGCGGAATTAGCCTGACTGGTGGACGCGGTTCGATCATCGGAACCGTTCTGGGCGCAATGGTGATCGGCGTAATCCGATCTGGTTTCACCTACATCAAACTCGACGGTTCATATCAGCTGATGGCTATGGGCGGAATCATCATCGCTGCTGTTATTCTAGATCAATACCGTCAACGCAATCGCGCTTGAGCTTGGGGAGAGATGAAATGAGCGAAGAATTCGTTCTGAAAACACAGGATTTGACCAAGCACTACGGCGGGGTCCATGCGCTAGAAGGCGCAAATTTCGAACTGCGGCAGGGCGAGCATATCGCCATCATGGGCGACAACGGTGCAGGAAAATCGACCTTTGTGCGTCAGATCACGGGAGTTGAGCAAAGAACACGCGGTAAGGTTTGGCTGTATGGTGAGGAAGTACATTTTGCAGGGCCGCTTGATGCCCGAGAGGCAGGCATTGAAACCGTCTTTCAGACCTTGGCGCTCGCGGATGACTTGGACGTGCCAGATAATCTCTTCCTAGGGAGAGAGAAGACATTTGCAAACTGGCTGGGACCATTTCGTCTTCTTGACTATCGAGGAATGCGACAGGCTACGATTGACGGCCTGAACCGGACGGCGGTGAAAATTCCGAACATTAGGAACACGATCCGCAATATGTCGGGTGGTCAACGGCAGTGCGTCGCTATTGCTAGGACAGCGACGTTCCATTCGAAATTGACGATCATGGACGAACCAACTGCGGCGTTGGGTGTTCAGGAAACTGCACAAGTGGAAAACATCATCAGAACGCTGAAAGAGCAGGGTGAACCATTAATCCTGATTAGTCACAATATGCGGCAAGTCATGGATCTCGTGGATCGTATCGTTGTGTTTAGGCGGGGTCGTATCGTTGCAAATCTGAAGCGCGACGAAACAGACGGGCAGGATGTTGTGGCTTACATCACAGGTGCGAAAACCCAGCCTGAGTTCGAAATTGAAGGCGTGACCTGAGACAGGTCACGGTGACAAAGCAAAAATGGATCCTTGGTGGCTCCAGGCCGCCATGTGGAGAAAGGTTCCTCGGGTCGTTTGACCTGAGGGGATGATGGGTGTCCGAATGGCGGAAATTGGTCAGGTACACGATGAGACCGTTGCGCTAGTAACTGGCGGAGCGCAGGGTGTCGGCCGGGCAATAGCAGAACGGCTGATTAAGGATGGTTGTCGACAATTGGTGATCGTCGGACGCGATGTTGCGAAAGGCGAAAAAGCGGCTTCCGAGTTGTGCAGCAGTGGCGCCGAAGTAACTTTCTTCAAAGCGGATCTCGCTGACGTTAACGCAGCGCAATCCATGATCGACCATGCAGTTTCGACATATGGAAAATTAGATGCACTCGCTCTTGCTGCAGGGCTCTCTGATCGTGGCGGTGTGCTCGATGCAACGCCCGCGCTATGGGACCAGTTGATGAATGTGAATGCGCGTGGTCCCTATTTCGCGATTCAAAGATTTGCGCAGCATGCCCGCGAAAACAGGCATCAGGCAGCCTGTGTTAGTATTCTCTCTGTTGCCGCATATGTCGGCCAAAGCTTTCTTGGCCCCTATTCGGCATCGAAAGCGGCAATGATGAATGTGACGAAGAATGCCGCGATGGCACTTCGGTCGGATCGTGTCCGGATCAACGCAATAGCGCCTGGCTGGATGGATACCGAAGGAGAGGATGCGGTTCAAAAGAAATGGCACGGTGCTGGCGAAAGCTGGCTGCGAGAGGCTGAGGAAAATCAGCCGATGGGAATGCTCGTGAAGCCCGCTCATCTGGCCGTACTTGCAAGCTACCTCCTTGGCAAACAATCCGGGGTCATGACCGGGGCGATTGTCGATTTTGATCAATATGTTCCAGGGTCCTACCCCGAATGAAGGAAAGAAAGATGACAGTTAGGTTTGGTGTTCTAGGCGCTGGGCGGATCGGCCAGGTTCATGCGGGTGCAATCGCGTCTGTGGACGGTGCGAAGCTCGTCGCAATAGCTGACCCTTTGGCTGCGGCAGCCGAAGCGATGCAAAATAAATACGGATGTGACATTCGTACGATTGACGAGATTTCTGCGAGTGATGACGTCGATGCTGTCATTATTTGTACGCCGACTGACACACACGCCGATCTGATCGAACAGTTCTCGCGTCTGGGCAAGGCGGTGTTCTGTGAGAAACCGGTGGATCTGTCGCTCACACGAGTAAGAGACTGTCTCAAGACCGTCGAGGAGGAGAACGCTACTCTGATGGTCGGCTTTAACCGGCGATTTGACCCTGACTTCATGGCGGTAAAAGCTGCTGTGGATGCGGGTCAGGTTGGCACGGTCGAAATGGTGACAATTACCAGCCGCGATCCCGGTGCTCCGCCGCTCGATTACATTGCGCGCTCGGGTGGAATTTTTCGCGACATGACCATTCATGATTTCGACATTGCGCGTTGGTTGCTTGGAGAAGAGGTCGAGACGGTTATGGCGTCTGCATCAGTTATGACCGATCCGGCAATCGGTGAGGCAGGCGATTTCGATAGCGTGAATGTACTCCTGCGCACGGCAAGCGGCAAACAGGCAGTGATTACGAACTCCCGTCGCGCAGCTTATGGTTATGATCAGAGGATTGAGGTCCTTGGGTCGTTAGGCATGGTTGCTGCGCGCAATCATCACGAGGCCAATATCGAGATCGCAGGGGGAGCGGGCTTTAAAAAGCCGCCTTTGCTCAATTTCTTTATGACTCGCTACACGGCTGCCTATGCAAATGAAATTGAGGCGTTTGTGGCCGCTGTTTCAGATGGTGAAGAGACACCGACAACAGGACACGATGGCATGATGGCACTGGCTCTTGCTGATGCCGCCGTGAAGTCGGTCGAAGAGGCGCGTGCGGTCAAACTGACCGAAATTTTGGGCTGACCAACGGAAGGGAACGCACCGTATGCCCGCATTGGACGTTATAACAATTGGCCGAAGCTCCGTAGATTTATACGGCGCTCAAGTCGGTGGTCGGTTGGAGGACATGGGGTCCTTCAACAAATATATCGGGGGCTCCCCGACCAATATTGCTTGCGGAACTGCACGGCTGGGACTCCGTTCTGCGGTCATAACGCGGGTTGGTGATGAACATATGGGCCGATTCATTCGTGAGCAGTTGATGCGCGAAGGTGTCGACGTGCGCGGTGTGAAAACCGACCCCGAGAGACTGACGGCGCTCGTGCTTCTGGGAATTCGCGACGAAGAACAGTTCCCGCTGATTTTTTATCGGGAAAACTGTGCGGATATGGCTCTGTCTGCGTCTGATATCGATCCTGAATTTATCAGGGAAACGCGCGCTGTTGTGGCGACGGGGACGCATCTTTCACATCCACAGGTCGAGGGCGCGACACTCAAAGCTCTTGAAATCGCTCGTGAGCTCGGCATCCAAACGGCCCTCGATATTGATTACCGTCCAAACCTCTGGGGCGTTGCAGGGCATGGCGATGGAGAGAGCCGCTTTGTTGAAAGCAAGGAGGTAACAGCGAAATTGCAGTCTACGCTGCATTATTTCGATCTTATCGTCGGCACAGAGGAAGAGTTTCATATTGCCGGTGGTACAACCGACACATTGGCTGCGCTAAAGGCTGTGCGCGAAGTATCGCGTGCTACCTTGGTGTGTAAGCGGGGGGCAGCTGGTGCCGTTGCGTTCGAAGGAGATATTCCAGAGAGCTTGGACGATGGTCAGACTGGCCCGGGTTTTCCGATTGAAGTTTTCAACGTGCTGGGCGCGGGAGACGGTTTTTTTTCGGGCTTACTTAAGGGATGGCTTGATGGAGAGGATTGGCCCACTGCCTTAAAGTATGCCAATGCATGCGGTGCATTCGCTGTAAGCCGGCACGGATGCACGCCAGCCTATCCTTCTCTTGCTGAATTGGAATTCTTCCTAGAGCGCGGAGTAAAGCGGCCTGATTTGCGCAACGATACCGTTTTGGAGCAGCTGCACTGGTCAACGAACCGGAAAGGCTCGTGGCAAAGCATCAAGACGTTCGCCTTTGATCATCGTTCTCAGCTTGAGGAGATGGAAGGATATTCGCCTGACAAGGGGGCGGCGTTCAAGAAGCTTTGTTTGGATGCGGCATTACGAGTGCAGCGTGGTCGTAATGGCTTCGGTATCCTATGTGACAATCGAATTGGTAAAGCTGCGCTGCAGAGGGCGTCTGGTAGTGGTCTATGGATTGGGCGACCTGTTGAGTTGCCCGGATCGCGACCCATCGAATTTGAGCCGGAACTAGGAGAAGACCTGGGTCAGTTGGGAGAATGGGCGCGGGAGAATGTGGTCAAGCTCCTCGTATTTTGTCATCCTGAAGATGGCGATGAAATGCGCCTGTTACAGGAACGTCGAGTGAAACGACTCTTCAAGGCCGCGCGGCGTAACGGGCTAGAATTTCTGTTGGAGATCATTCCGTCGAAGGTCGGTGACGTGGATGATCAGACGACTGCATGCCTGATCCAACAATTCTATGATGCTGGTATCTACCCGGATTGGTGGAAACTGGAGCCGTTCAAAACCGAGGCTGCGTGGCAGAATGCGGTGGACGCAATCGAACGCAACGATCCGCACACGCGAGGGATAGTTATGTTGGGGCTCGACGCCCCGGAGACGGAATTGGCGGCGAGTTTTGCGCTGGCAGCCCAGCAACCTTTGGTCAAAGGATTTGCAATCGGGCGCACGATTTTTAGTGATGCCGCGCGAGCTTGGTTCGCAGGGAAGATGAGTGATGCGGAAGCCATCGATCAGATGGCCGAACGTTTTGAGAGACTTTGCACAACTTGGGATGCGGTACGGGAGAGCGCACAATGACCAAAACAATCAGGCTGACTGCGGCACAAGCGATGGTTCGCTACCTTGCTGCGCAGAAAACCGTCAGTGGAGACAGTTTCATAGCGGGCTGCTGGGCGATCTTTGGTCATGGAAATGTCGCCGGATTGGGCGAAGCCCTCTATCAGGTGCGCGACCATCTGCCTACGTATCGTGGTCATAACGAGCAGACGATGGCCCACACCGCGATCGCCTTTGCAAAGCAGTTGAGACGTGACCGAGCAATGATGGTCACGTCGTCTATCGGCCCGGGTGCTACAAACATGGTGACGGCTTGTGCGCTGGCTTATGTGAACCGTCTGCCCGTCCTTTTTGTGCCTGGTGACGTGTTTGCACACCGAGGGCCCGATCCCGTTTTGCAGCAACCCGAGAATTTTGCGGATGGAACTGTAACCGCGACTGATAGTTTCCGCCCCGTATCTCGTTATTTCGATCGCATTACACGACCGGAGCAACTTCTGACTGCTTTGCCTCGCGCACTGCGAACCATGACAGATCCTGCCGATTGCGGGCCCGTGACACTGGCATTCTGTCAGGATGTTCAGGCGGAGGCATTTGATTGGCCGGAAGCGTTCTTCGATGAAAAGGTTTGGCGTCGGCGGGAACCTCAGCCGGACCCAGCGGAGGTCGAGGCTGTCGCGTCTCTGTTGAGGAATTCCAAGCGCCCCGTGATTGTCGCGGGTGGCGGGACGCATTATGGGCATGCAACCGATGCACTCACCGCCTTTGCTGAGGCGCATCAAATTCCCGTCGTCGAGACACAGGCAGGAAAGTCTGCACTACCATGGGATCATCCGCTGAATCTCGGACCTATTGGCGTAACTGGTGCCAGCAGTGCAAACAGCGTATGTGGCGATGCCGACTTGGTGTTGGGCGTCGGTACGCGGTTTCAAGACTTCACAACTGGATCGTGGTCGCTGTTTCAAAATCCCGCGCGGCGCTTGGTGAGCCTTAATGTGCAAGCCTATGATGCAGCCAAGCATGGAGCCGAGCCGCTCTGTTGTGATGCGAAGGCGGGTCTGGAGGCGCTTTCTGAAGCCATTTCTGGCACTGTCTTTGAAGCGCCGTCCGCGAGCCTTAAGGCTGATTGGTTTGCGTCTGTCGATCCTTTGACCGATGCGCCCGAAGAGGACATGAACGCGTTACCGACAGATATGCAAGTTGTGGGTGCTGTTCAGCGAGCATCGGACGAGAACACAATCGTCATGTGCGCTGCTGGTACGATGCCAGGGGAGCTCCATAAGCTTTGGAAAGCCAGAAAGCCGGGCTCATATCACATGGAATATGGTTTCAGCTGTATGGGCTATGAAATCGCAGGTGCTCTGGGGATCAAGATGGCCGAGCCGGATCGGGATGTGGTCTGCTTCACTGGTGACGGCACTTACATGATGGCGAATTCCGAGCTGGCAACGGCATGCATGATGGGCGCAAAATTCACGCTCGTCATCACGGACAATCGTGGCTTTGGGTGTATAAACCGACTGCAAATGGGCACAGGTGGCGCGGAATTTAATTGCCTCCTCGATCATTCTTATCATGTGAATCCTTCGCAGATCGACTTTGTCGCGCATGCAGCCTCCATGGGAGCAAAGGCGGTAAAAGCGGAGAGTATCGCTGAGTTGGAGAAACACCTTTCGCTCGCGAAGTCTCATGATGGCGTCTACGCGATTGTACTGGATACCGACCCATACCCGAGCACACCGCATGGTGGATCCTGGTGGGAGGTCGGTGTGCCGGAAGTTTCTTCACGAGAGACTGTAAATGCTGCTCGCGAAGTATATGAAACAAAGCGCAAAACTCAGCGCGCCGTCTAAGGAACCGGATATGAGCGTTAAAGTCGGTATTTCACCTATCGCGTGGCAGAATGATGATCTTCCCGACATCACGGCAGCTTATAGTATGGAGCAAGCGCTCAAAGAGGCGCGTGAGATCGGATATATAGGTGTGGAGCGGGGACAGAGGATGCCGCAAGACACCGAAAGTTTGAGGCAGTATCTGGAGCAAAACGGACTTCTTCTTTGCGGAGGTTGGTGTTCGGGAAATCTGTTGATCAACGATATTGAGGCG
This sequence comes from Marivivens sp., assembly GCA_017643845.1. Classification (GTDB taxonomy): domain Bacteria; phylum Pseudomonadota; class Alphaproteobacteria; order Rhodobacterales; family Rhodobacteraceae; genus JAEPMR01. The sequence continues at coordinate 40,779 of JAEPMR010000002.1, forward strand.
GAGAAGTCCGTGATCCGACAGCAGGTCGAACAATTTGTTGCTCTGAATGCACCTTGTATCGTCTACGCCGAGTGCTCGAATACCGTTCAGGGGCAGACCGGAACTCCGGTCAATGATCGTCCGAAACTGTCATACGAAGAGATTAAGGCCTATGCGTCGAAACTAAGCGAAATCGCCAAATGGACCGCTGATCAAGGAATGCCGCTGGCATACCATCATCACATGGGCTCGATCATAGAGTCGGAACAAGATGTTGATGCGCTGATGGAAGGGTCATCAGAGGATGTTCAACTATGCTTCGACACTGGCCATCTATTGTTTGGTGGTGGTGATGTAATCGCGACGTTGAACCGGTGGTCAGATCGAATTGGTCATGTTCATTTCAAAGACATCAGGCCTGAGATCGTCAAAGATGTCAGGGAAAATAATCGTAGCTTTTTAGATGCTGTCATCGCGGGCGCGTTCACGGTCCCTGGTGACGGTTGCATTGATTTCGCGGAAGTATCCAGTGCACTTAAGGCCATGAATTACAATGGTTGGATCGTGGTGGAAGCTGAGCAGGATCCTGCAAAGGCGCCGCCATTCGAATACTCGAAAATGGGGTACGAACACATTCTGGAAGTTTGTAAGGGAGCGGGCCTGACTGTCGAGTGCTGACCCGAGTGCTGAAACATGAGACATGGGATATATTTCGAGCAGTCAGACTGTAATCTTTCTGCTTTTCAGTCTTTGATTTCGCGAAGTTTGGAACATTCAGATGTTCCGTTTGCAGACGAGATTAGATCGAATATCCCCATTTATGACATGCGACGGCTGTCAGCGTGCCTCCATTCTGAGAGGCGCGCTGAACTTTTGGCCGAATGGGCGCGGGTTTTTGCCCAGATGTCCGGGGTGGTTGTCCTGAAAAATTCTTATCAGGATCTGGCATGCATCGATGTGGCATCGGAAATTTACCGCGATCTGATCGCCGAGGAAAAAGAACAGAGCTCTGGCGGAGACCATTTTGCGGCAACCGGCGCGAATGATAGAGTGTGGAACTCCCTGCAAAAACTCTGCCTCCGAAACCCCGAAGTTTTCGCAAAGTATTTCGCAAATGAGACGATTTCGGCAGTTTGTGAAGCGTGGCTTGGGCCGTGGTATCAGGTTACTGCCCAGGTGAATCAAGTGCGCCCTGGGGGTCGTGCGCAAACTGCCCATCGTGACTACCATCTCGGTTTTCAGTCCGAAGCGGACGCGCTTCGGTTCCCTGCCCATGTCCACGACTTGTCCCCCCTGCTGACGCTGCAGGGTGCGATAGCGCACGTCGATAGCCCCGTCGAAAGCGGGCCCACAAAGCTTCTCCCGTTTTCGCAACTCTATCGTGCGGGCTACCTAGCGTATCGGAAGGAGGAATTTGCACAGACCTTCGAAATGAACTTTGTGCAACTTCCATTGGCGAAAGGTGACCTGGTATTCTTTAATCCAGCGCTTTTTCATGCGGCGGGCGAGAATACGAGTGAAGACGCGCATCGGCTTGTGAATTTGTTACAAGTATCGTCGGCGATGGGGCGCGCAACTGAAGCGGTCGATCGAAGTGCCATGTGTCGCGCTTTATATCCTGTACTAAGTGATCTTTGGCAGAGTCAGGAGCTATCGACGCCGGAGTTGAACGCAGTTATCGGGGCTACAGCTGAAGGTTATTCGTTTCCCACCAATCTGGATACGGATCCGCCGATTGATGGGATGGTGCCTGAATCGCAGGCTGCGCTTATGACGCGGGCGATTTTAGCCAACATTGCACCAGGTGAATTTTTTCTCATGCTCGATGAATTGGACGCGCGGCGGAAAGCATAGGAGCTGTTTATGTCGAAACTGCAACTTAAGCCCTTCGGGTCGCATGGAAAAGTCCACGAGATAACGCCGCAGAGCGCAGGTTGGCGATACGTGGGGTTCTCTCTTTATCGATTGCGGCAAGGAGAGACGGTGACAGAGAGAACGGGCGACCGTGAGGTCATTCTGGTCATGGTAGAAGGCAAAGCTCGGATCGAGGCAGCAGGTGAAGATTGGGGCGTTCTTGGCGATCGGATGGATGTGTTTGAGAAATCGCCACCCCATTGTCTCTATGTTCCGAATGCGGAGGACTGGGAACTTGTTGCAGAAACCGAGTGCACGGTTGCCGTTTGTTCCGCGCCAGCCGTAGGAGGGCATGAAGCTCGCCGCATTGGACCAGATGGGATTACGCTCACCCAGCGCGGCTCAGGTGTAAACACTCGTTTCATCAACAATATTGCGATGGAAGCCGAGGATTATTGTGACAGTCTGCTGGTTACGGAGGTCTTCACTCCAAATGGGCATTGGTCAAGCTATCCAAGCCATCGGCATGACGAAGATGACTTCCCGAACATTACATATCTAGAAGAGACCTACTATCACCGGCTAAATCCGGCTCAGGGTTTCGGCATTCAACGCGTCTATACTGAGGACGGATCACTGGACGAGGTAATGGCGGTCAAAGATGGAGACGTTGTCTTGGTTCCGCGAGGGCATCACCCATGCGGAGCGCCATACGGGTTTGAGATGTATTACTTAAACGTTATGGCCGGCCCTTTGCGAAAGTGGCGTTTCAAGCCAGATCCTGACGTGGAATGGATTTTGGAAAGAGACGCCTAGCTATTTTCTTGATTGAGTAGCTCTCGCGTGAAAATTCTCTTTGTATTTTCATGGTTGCGTGTAATCGTGAAAATAACCGAGAGGATTTCATGCGCGAGTCGGCCGTTAATCGTCTATCAGAAGCGCCTGCGGAGACGCTTGGCGCCGATCTGCGGGCGCTCAGAAAGGCACGCGGGTTTACCCTTAGTGAGTTGTCTGATCGGCTTGGTCGTTCCGTCGGCTGGCTTAGTCAGGTTGAGCGTGATCTATCGACCCCTTCAATTAATGATCTTAGGGATATGGCGGCGGCGCTTGATATCGCGATTTCAAGTCTGTTTCGTTCTCATACCAGTAGTATCGATCAAGGGCGGGTCGTTCGAGCCGGGTCTAGGCGACCGATTGGTAGTCGCGAGGCGGGACTGGTAGAAGAGCTCCTTTCGCCGGATCTTACGGACGATTTTGAAGTCGTCCATTCAACATTTGAACCAGGCGCCGTTCTACCCGAGCCGGTCTTCAGGCCGACGCAGGAGGTAGGATTTATAGTCAGTGGCCAATTGGACATGTGGATTGGACCTCAACTCTACAATCTGGCGCCTGGTGATAGCTTTCGGATCAAGGGCGAGGGATTCCGCTGGGCAAACCCTCATACTGAACCGTGCACCGCGATCTGGGTGATCGCGCCGCCGGTTTATTAACTTTTTACGGGAGGACGGAAGAAATGAGCGATTTTCCTTCAACTGCGCGGGTTGTCATCATAGGGGGCGGCGCAGTCGGTACATCTTGCGCTTACCATATCGCAAAGGCTGGGTGGGATGTGGTTCTGCTCGAAAAGAATGAATTGACCGCAGGCAGCACGTGGCACGCCGCCGGTAATTGCCCCTCCTTCTCAACGAGCTGGGCGATCATGAACATGCAGAGGTACTCGTTGGATCTCTACCGTCGCTTGGCGGACGAGGTCGATTACCCGATGAATTATCATGTTACCGGCTCTATTCGCCTTGGACATAGTAAAGAGCGACTGCAGGAATTTGAGCGCGCGCGCGGAATGGGGCAGTATCAGGGAATGTCTCTAGAAATGATGCAGGTTTCTGACATCAAAGAGAGGTACCCATTCATAGAAACTCACGATCTTGCGGGTGGTCTTTATGACCCAGACGATGGCGACATTGATCCTGCTCAGCTGACACAGGCGCTGGCAAAAGGTGCACGTCAAATGGGTGCACGTATTTTGCGCTTCACACCCGCAACCGGAGTCAGCCGAAAGAACGATGAATGGATTGTCCATACGGAAAAGGGAGATATTCGTTGCGAGAAAGTGGTTAACGCTGCGGGCTATTACGCGCAGCGTGTAGGTGAGTGGTTCAAGCCTTACGGCGGGCGGACTGTTCCAATGGCAGTCATGAGCCATCAGTTCTTCTTGACCGAGCCAATCGAGGAGCTGGAGAGGTGGTCCGAAGTGAACGGTAAGCTGCCGCTCCTTCGGGACGTGGACTCAAGCTATTACTTGCGACAGGAAAAGCACGGACTGAACCTCGGTCCGTATGAGCGAAACTGCAAGGCACATTGGGTCACGCCCGATGATCCAATGCCAGAGGATTTTAGTTTTCAGCTTTATCCGGACGATTTGGAGCGGCTGGAGTGGTACATTGAGGATGCAATGGCGCGTGTTCCAATTCTGGGAGCCTCAGGCGTCGGTCGGGTGATCAACGGACCAATTCCATATGCGCCGGATGGCTTGCCTCTTCTTGGTCCAATGCCTGGAGTAAATAACGCATATGAAGCTTGTGTATTTACCTTTGGGATCACTCAGGCGGGTGGGGCAGGCAAAGTTTTGGCCGAATGGGTTACGGAAGGGCAGACAGAATGGGATATGTGGGCTGTCGATCCCCGGCGCTATACTGACTATACTGATCCTGAATATTGCCTAGCCAAAGCAATGGAAGTCTACGGGCACGAGTACGCGATGCACTTTCCGCACCATCGCTGGCCCGCCGCGCCCGATAGACGGACTTCCCCCGTGCATAACAAGATCATTCAGCATGGCGGTCAAATGGGCGCCTATAATGGCTGGGAGCGGGCCAATTGGTTCGCAAAGCCGAACGACGATACCAGCGAGGAGGCCACGCAAACCTGGGCTAGGAGCGGTCCATGGGAGCCCCGTATTCGTGAAGAGTGCGAGGCTGTAAGAGATGGCGTTGGTGTATTGGATTTGCCGGGCTTTTCTCGGTTCAATTTAAGCGGTGCGGGCGCGTCAGATTGGCTGAGAGGTCGCATCACGGCTGCGCTGCCGAAAGTTGGTCGCATGAATCTCATCTACTTCGCTGACGACCGAGGGAGAATTCTTACCGAAATGTCGTGTCTGCGTCATGCTGATGATCATATGACACTGATAACGGCAGCAACTGCGCAGTGGCACGATTGGGAGGTTCTCAAGGATCATCTGCCTGCCACATTGGAGCTCACAGACCATAGTGCTGACTATTCGACACTTATAGTGACGGGCCCGAAATCACGAGAGTTGTTCCGGTCATTGGGTACAACTGGTGATCTGGAACTGCCCTGGCTTTCCGTTCAAGAGGCAGATGTCGCCGACCGGAGTTGCTTGCTTGCTAGGGTAAGTTTCGCCGGTGAACTTGGATGGGAAATTCACGCAGCTAACTCAGATATGCCCGCAATTTACGATGCTGTGACTTCGGCTGGTGCCACACCATTTGGTATGTGGGCGCTCAACAGCCTGCGACTAGAAAAGGGATATCGTACTTGGAAGGGTGATCTCTCGACAGACTACAGCATCCTGCAAGCTGGGTTGGAACGCTTTGTGAAATGGGAGAAATCGGATTTTGTTGGAAAAGCTGCGATGGAGATCGAGCGGCAATCCGGCGTATCCAAGAGTTTCACCACAATGGTTCTTGATGAGCCGGGTAACTACGATGCGCCTTATATGGCGACAGTCTGGAAAGACGGCGAGATAATAGGTGAAGTGACGAGTGGGGGATGGGGGTACCGCGTCGAGGAGTCGATCGCACTGGGCATGATCCGGCCCGAATTCGCAAAAGTCGGTGAGAAAGTTGAAATTGATATCTTCGGGCAACGCCACGTCGCGACAGTCAAGGGCGCTTCGGCATTGTGGGACCCCGAAAATGAAAGACTTAGAGCATGACAAACCTTCCTGCGTCGGCACGTGTCGTAATTGTTGGTGGGGGCGTTGTCGGTTGCTCTGTGGCATACCATCTGACGAAGCTTGGATGGAAAGACGTTGTGCTACTTGAGCGCAAGCAGTTGACCTCGGGGACAACATGGCATGCCGCCGGTCTGATCGCGCAATTGCGTGCCACGGCAAATATGACCAAACTCGCGAAGTACAGCCAAGAACTATATGGCTCTTTGGAAGACGAAACTGGTGTTGCAACCGGCTTCAAGAGAGTTGGTTCAATTACCGTCGCGCTGACCGACGAACGGCGCGAAGAAATTTTCCGATCGGCGGCAATGGCGCGAGCCTTTGGTGTCGAGATCGAGGAAATCTCACCGAGTGAAGTAGAGAAGCGCTATCCGCATCTCAATATCGAAGATGTGAAGGCAGGTGTCTATTTGCCTAAAGATGGTCAAGGCGATCCGGCCAACATCGCGCTTGCACTCGCTAAGGGCGCGCGCCAGCGCGGCGCCATCGTTCAGGAGCGAGTGAGGGTGTCGGGCATCCATCGCCGTGGTCGTCGTGTGACAGGCGTTGATTGGGTCGCTGAGGACGGGAGCGCGGGCTCAATCACTTGCGAGATGATTGTCAACTGCGCAGGCATGTGGGGGCACGAAGTCGGTCGTATGATGGGGGTAAATGTGCCCCTCCATGCCTGCGAACACTTCTATATTGTATCTGAACCTATCGCCGGACTGACACAACTCCCTGTTTTGCGTGTTCCTGACGAGTGTGCCTACTATAAGGAGGACGCCGGAAAACTGATGCTCGGGGCGTTTGAACCAAAGGCCAAGCCCTGGGGTATGGGTGGTATCCCTAGTGATTTCGAATTTGACCAATTGCCGGATGATTTCGATCATTTCGAGCCGATCCTCGAGGCGGCTGTTAACCGAATGCCGATCCTCGGAAATGCAGGAATCCATACCTTTTTCAATGGCCCGGAAAGCTTCACTCCAGACGATGCATACCATCTGGGACAAGCACCTGAGATGGATAATGTTTGGATTGCGGCCGGCTTTAATTCCATTGGTATTCAAAGTGCCGGTGGCGCGGGTATGGCGTTGAGCCAATGGATGGATTCGGGCGAAAAGCCATTTGACCTCGGCGACGTCGATGTCAGCAGAATGCAGCCATTTCAGGGAAATAAGCACTATCTATTTGAGCGATCAAAGGAAACCTTGGGTCTCCTGTATGCTGATCATTTCCCATTTCGCCAAAAAGAGACGGCGCGTGGGGTGCGTAGAACACCGTTCCATACTCACCTTGCGGATCGGGGGGCTGTTTTTGGGGAACTTGCCGGTTGGGAGCGGGCCAACTGGTTTGCCCGAGCAGGGCAAGAAGGCGCTTACAGCTACAGTTGGCAGCGACAGAATTTTTTCGAAAATATAGCTGAAGAACACAATGCAGTGCGAAATGGTGTGGGCCTCTACGATATGTCCAGCTTCGGGAAGCTTAGGGTGGAGGGATCTGATGCGGAGTCATTCCTGAACCGAATCTGTGGTGCTGAGATGCGCGTTCCCGTGGGCAAGATCGTTTACACGCAATTTCTAAATGGGCGCGGTGGGATCGAGGCAGACGTGACGGTTACGCGGTTGAGTGAAACGGCATTTCTGGTCGTTACGCCTGCCGCAACGCGCCTCGCTGATGAGACCTGGATGAGGCGCAATCTGAATGACGCTTCGGTTATTATTGTCGATGTGACGCCTTCAGAAGGGGTGCTCGCAGTGATGGGTCCGAAAGCACGCGAGGTGTTGAAAGCAGTTTCTCCGAATGATTTCTCAAATGACGCAAATCCGTTTGGTACGGCGCAAGAAATCGAAATCGGGATGGGGACGGCGCGTGTGCACCGAGTTTCGTATGTCGGTGAGCTTGGTTGGGAGATATATATTAGTGCCGACATGGCAGCGCATGTCTTTGAGGCACTATGGGAAGCGGGGCAGGATCATAGCCTTAAGCTCTGCGGCATGCACATGATGGACTGTTGCCGAATCGAAAAAGCTTTCCGGCACTTCGGCCATGACATTACCTGTGAGGACCATGTCTTAGAGGCTGGGCTTGGGTTTGCACTGGGCAAGCAAAAGACTGACTATATTGGGCGTGAGGCGGTTGAAAAAAAGCGGGAATCCGGTCTTCAGAAGCGCCTTGTTCAGTTCAGACTGAACGATCCCGAGCCACTTCTTTATCATAACGAACCGATTATTCGTGATGGCGAGATTGTCGGTTATTTGTCGTCCGGAGCCTATGGTCACCATTTAGGCGGTGCGATTGGCTTGGGGTATGTTCCGTGCGCCGGCGAGACAGGTGCTGAACTTTTGAGGTCGGATTTTGAAATCGACATTATGGGCGTGCGGGTCAAAGCGGACGCATCTCTCAAGCCAATGTATGATCCGAATAGTACACGGGTCCGAGCATAGACCTCGGGAATTGCCTGCGTTATGGCGAGGGAATGGATGATCTCTATTCCCCGCCGGATGACCCGTTACAGATCCTACATGAGGATCACGAAGTACTTGTCGTAGACAAGCCGTCCGGACTCCTTTCGGTTCCTGGCAAAGGTGCCCATCTTTCTGACTGTCTGCTTTCACGTGTTCAGGCAGCGTTTCCGACCGCTCTTTTGGTTCACCGACTGGATCGCGATACGTCGGGGGTCATGATCTTTGCGTTGTCACAACATGCGCAGCGTCATCTGGGATTGCAGTTCGAGAAACGCCAGGTGAAGAAGACCTATGTCGCGCGCGTTTGGGGGGAGGTTACGCCCAAAGAGGGGCTGATCGATCTGCCTTTGATCGTTGATTGGCCGAACAGGCCGAAACAGATGGTCGATCACGAAAACGGAAAACAAGCTGTTACTGAATGGCGCGTGGTCCGGAAAAATCGCGACGAGACACGTGTCAGGTTGATGCCCAAGACCGGGAGAAGTCATCAACTGCGGGTGCATATGAAAGAGATCGGACACCCCATCTTGGGCGACCCTTTTTATTCAGATGGGCCAGCCCGCGATTATCCTCGTTTGATGTTGCATTCCGAAACTCTGCAATTTCGGCATCCAGACGGCGGCGTTGGGACACGTGTCTCGTCGAAGCCACCTTTTTGACGGGCTTTCAATCAAGTGCGGCGAGTTGGTGTGTCGGGGAGTTCCTTCTTAACGGTTTAAAATTCTGAAGCCTATGCCAAGGTGCATTTCAACGCCGCCTAGGCGTTTGATTCGTTGTGGAACCTATATGACGCAAAAAGCACCACCTTTGATTATTGGTTGGCGGGAGGTTATCCAGCTTCCGAGTCTAGGCTTGGTCGATGTACCAGCCAAGATCGATACCGGTGCTCGGACCTCAGCAATACATGCGAGTAAGATAAGGTCATTTGAGCGGGACGGGGCAACATGGGTGCAGTTCAGCTTTCGACATCGGGGCGCATCTGGACGTTCTTTATGCGAAGCGCGTTTGATTGATGAAAGACTGATCACGAACACCTCGGGGAAACCTGAAAAACGGTATGTCATCAATACGTTTTTACAGCTTGGAAAACGCAAATGGCAGATTGAGCTTTCTCTGGCGGATCGTAAGGAGATGTCGATGCCGATCATCCTCGGGCGAACTGCCGTGAGACGACGGAATATCCTGATTAATGCGGGTCGGTCATGGGTGACCGGGAAGCCGAGAAAGGAGAGCTTATGAAGATTGCCATGCTCGCCCGAAATGCAAATTTGTATTCTCATAAGCGTCTGGTTGAGGCAGCGCAGGAACGTGGTCACGAGATTGAAATCATCAATACTCTACGATGCTACATGAACATTGCCAGTCGACGCCCGGAAGTTTGGTATAATGGCGAACAGCTGCCCCAGTTCGATGCGGTAATCCCGCGGATCGGTGCATCCGTTACCTACTACGGGCTGGCTGTGCTTAGGCAGTTCGAAATGATGGGCGTTTATCCGGTAAATGAAAGCGTTGCGATCGGTCGCAGCAGAGACAAGCTGCGGTCCATGCAGCTTCTGGCACGAGATGGTATTGGACTGCCGGTCACTACTTTTGCGCACGACCCGAAGCAGACTGAAGAGGTCATACGACTCGCAGGCGGTGCGCCGGTGGTTGTGAAATTGTTGGAGGGAACCCAAGGGATTGGGGTTGTTCTGGCAGATACCGAAAGGTCGGCAAAGTCAGTAATCGAGGCTTTTCGAGGGGCCGGTGTGAACATCATGGCTCAAGAATTTATAAAAGAGGCCGGGGGCAGCGATATTCGTGCTCTTGTGATCGGGGGAAAGGTCGTCGCCGCTATGCAGCGCAGTGGGGCAGAAGGCGAATTTCGTTCCAATCTCCATCGCGGGGGGAGTGCGCGTGCAGTCAAGATTTCGCCGGAGGAACGCGCAACGGCGCTCAGGGCAGCAAAGTCTCTCGGTTTGAACGTGTGTGGTGTCGATATGCTCAGGTCAAATCATGGGCCGGTCGTCATGGAGGTAAATTCGTCACCGGGACTCGAAGGTGTGGAAAAAGCAACGGGTCGCGATATCGCTGGCAAGATCATCGAGTTTATTGAGAAAAATGCGAAGGTCGGAAAAACCCGCACAAAAGGCAGAGGCTAGACCCGCAATCTCGGTTGGTTGACTTTTTGGCGAAGCAGGCGCAGTGCCAGCGGCGGAAACGGTAGTTGGAAGGGTCCGCAAATGTCAGATGATCGTCTTATTCTCGCGATGGATGTCCCAAACGCTCTAGCCGGCTTGGAACTGGCAAAGACACTTGGGGACTCCGTCAGCTTTTACAAAATCGGTCTGGGAATGCTGACGGGCGGTGGATTGGCCTTGGCGGATGAGCTCAAGCAGGAGCACGGCAAGCGTATTTTCCTCGACATGAAATTCTTTGATATTTCAGCGACTGTCGAAGCCGCTGTTCGCGGGATTGCGCAGTATGATTTGGATTTCCTCACGGTACACGGTGACCCTCATGTCGTCCGAGCTGCAAAAGAAGGTGCTGGGGGGAGCAATCTCAAAATCTTGGCCGTTACAGTTTTGACCTCTCTCAACCGCAGCGATCTGGATGCAGCTTGCATTAAGGAAGGCTCGGTTGGTGATCTGGTCGTGGAGCGGGCGGTGAATGCTCTTGAAGCAGGTGCAGATGGCGTCATTGCCAGCCCGCAGGAGGCTGCTGAGATCCGAAAACTTTCGGAGGCAGAGGGTAAGCTGATTGTTACGCCTGGTGTTCGCCCCTCTGGTGCTGCTTTGAATGATCAGAAGCGTGTAATGACACCAGCGGAAGCCGTTCGTGCTGGCGTGGATCATATTGTTGTGGGTCGACCAATCTGGCAATCCTCCGATCCTGCGGCAGCGGCTAGAAGGATCGTAGAAGAAATGCGCTCGGCGGATGATCTGATAGGTGAATAAAAAGTGCCGCCAATCTAGATTTAACACATTGCCATTATTGGGCTTTGGGGACTCAGTCTTTTGAAGAGTTAGGACAGCGAGTATCTTTCAGTAAACTGACAAGACATTCCTCTAGATTTGTATAAGTATTTGTTGATCAGCTAATAGCTGACTAGGTTTGTGGCATGCCGTCAATGTGCCGTGATTGTTTTGAGACGTTTGGAGAAGGGCGCCGATGTCCTTCGTGCAGAAGCCCGCGTGTTGCTTCACATCCTGAATTATTCAGTCTCCATATAGCTCATATGGATTGCGACGCGTTTTATGCCAGTGTCGAAAAGCGTGACAATCCGGAGCTTCGCGACAAACCAGTGATAATTGGAGGCCGCGAAAGGGGGGTTGTTTCGACAGCATGTTACATTGCGCGGATCAAAGGTGTGCGGTCCGCAATGCCAATGTTTCAGGCACTCAAATTATGCCCAGATGCCGTCGTGGTTCGGCCGAGAATGGAGGCGTATGCGGAAACATCTCGTGCAGTTCGTGAAATGATGTCCGAATTGACCCCGTTGGTCGAACCCTTGTCGCTTGATGAAGCCTTCATGGATCTTTCCGGGACCGAGAAATTACATGGATACCCGCCGTCAGTCATGTTGGCTAAATTGGTTCGGAGGATGAAGGCCGAGCTTGGCGTAACGGGGTCTATTGGCCTATCCCACAACAAGTTTCTCGCAAAAGTTGCAAGCGACCTCGACAAGCCGCGCGGATATTCAATTATCGGAAAGCGAGAGACAAGTGAGTTTCTTCGAGCCAAGCCGGTGCGGTTGATCTGGGGAATTGGTCCTTCGACACAGTCGAGCCTTGAAAGCGTCGGAATACGAACCTTCGACGATCTATTGCGTTGGGAAATGGATGAATTGCAGCGCCGTTTCGGGAAAATGGGTCTGCGCCTATGGCATCTCGCCCGTGGACGTGATGCTCGTGGAGTGTCGACCAAGGTCGAAACCAAGGGAATTTCCAATGAAACGACATTTAGCACGGACACAGCTGACATTGATATTTGAGAGGGTCACATCTGGCGACTTTCCGAGCGCGTCAGTGATCGTGCCAAAGCCATGGAGAAAGCTGGACGTATTGTGACACTAAAGCTCAAGACCTCCGACCATCGAATTGTTACGCGACGAACCAGCCTGCATCAGCCTACACAATTGGCTGACACTATCTACAGAACGGCACGAGCTCTTTTTGAAAAGGTTGAAGTCAGGCAGGCGTACAGACTGATAGGCGTGGGTATAAATGGTCTGGTCACGTATGAGCGATCAATAGATGCCGGTGATTTACTCGACCCTGACGCGGGACGCCGTGAATTGGCGGAACGCGCGACGGATCAGATACGTGCCAAATTCGGCGAGGGCGCGATTGTTAGGGGGCGTGCATTGCGCTGAGCCTTATTCAGCAGCGATGCTTTGAGGCATGGATCGTCCAATTGCAGAGATTTCTTCGATTACCTTATTCAATCTGCTTTTTATCTGAGGGTAAGATTGCAGTGGAAGAATCTGCTTTTCGTCCATGTATAACGATCTATTTATTTCGACTTGTACGACGTGCTGGCGAAATGCGGGGCGCCCATACCGCTGAGCGATATAGGCTCCCGCGAAGGGCTGGTTGCGGGCGACATTGAAGCCCGCTTTCGCGAAAGCGGCCTCTACTTGATCAATAATATGTGGTGAGCAAGAGCCACCGAAGCGATCTCCCAAAACTACATCTGGCCGGGTTAGGCCGCGACGTGTGCTCGCCACAAGGGCTTCATTCGGCATTGAATGGCAGTCGATTAATATCGCGTCGCCGAATGCCACGGTGCTTTCCGAAATAAGCCGAGCCAAAGCATCGTGATAGGGGCGCCAGTAGTTTGCTATGCGGCTATTTGCTTCGTTGAGTGAGATTTTCCCTCTGTAAATATGGCGGCCATTGGCGACCACTCTTGGTATGACCCCAAGGCCACTGTTAACGCGTGCAGATTGTGGGCTTTTTCGAAGGCCCGAAATAAGTGCTGGATCCAATTCATCATGAGCGCGGTTCAAGTCAATATACGCTCTCGGTGCATGTGCGACGATAAAAGGAGCACCAAAGGCCGTTGCACCATCAAACAAGTCATCAACAAAAGCATCTTCGGATGACCTGATTATGTGTTTGTCCAATGCAGCTTGCTTCAGGAATGAAGGGGTATAGACGCGTCCGCTATGTGGGGATGCGAAGATAACGCTCGTTTGCCGCTTGGTGGGGCGGAAAACCGAAAAAGTGGTACTCGACATGGGGCCTCCTAGAAAAAGAGGATAGCGCAGAAATTGGTTTTGCCAAAAGCCCTTGATCCCTCCAACGACTCTTTATATAGACCCGCTCACCCGATGCGGTTCGCCGCCTCGCTTTATTGTTTGTAGGGCGTGTCATTGTCGGTTAGGGCGGTTAGCTCAGCGGTAGAGCACTACGTTGACATCGTAGTGGCCACTGGTTCGATCCCAGTACCGCCCACCATGAATTCGACGGGTTTCGGATGGTCCGAACCTAGAACGTAACCAAGGCGCAATTCGCGCGCCGCGACATGAGGAGAGGGCCATGAAGGTTCGTAACTCGCTTCGCTCGCTTAAGCAGCGCCATCGCGATTGCCGCGTCGTGCGCCGTAAAGGCCGCGTCTATGTGATCAACAAGACGCAGCGTCGGTTCAAAGCTCGTCAGGGCTAATCCGAAGCAAGTATGTTCTAAAGGGCCGCACCTAGGTGCGGCCCTTTTTCTTTGGTTTGGCTCGAATTCTCCGATTATGATCAATCACAGGTCAAGAGATGAGAAAGAGTTCAAATGAATCGTAAGATCGTACCAATTCGACAACTGAGTGCCGCGATGCTCATGTGGCTTCTTGCTGCCCCCGCATATTCTCAAGAGTTTTGCGCTGGATACGGGAATGACGGTCAGTGGATTGGTGGAACATCTCTGGCATCAGATATCTCACGAGCGGGGGACTATCGCGAGCAGATTGCTTTGGTGCTCGGGTCTGTGCCATATACCGCACTTTTTTCTTTGAGCGCTCCAATGGAAGTGCGGCTCGAGGCGGCAGGCCGCGGTGGGGCCGATACCATCATTGAGCTCTTCGATCAGACCGGGATGTCATTGGGGCGAGACGATGACTCAGGTGGAGGTATTGATTCCCGTTTGGAACTTGAGCTTTCGGAAGGAAATTATTGCCTAAGAGTGGAGAATTATGATGACGCGCCAATGTCCGCATTTGTTCGTGTCGGTCGCATGGAGCATCCGACACTAACGGCCGGAAACATTGGGGATGTGGCAGGCACCGCTGTTTCGATCGGCGCCGGCTGCGGCGATGGTCTTGCACGAGCGCTCGAGCTTGGAGTTCCTTCCTCTGGAGCTGTTGATGAGGTTTCGGCTTGGTCATTCGAATTGGATGCACCGACTGCAATATCGATCACAGCTGAAAACGAGACAGCAGATCCTTTGATTACTCTGTATGCAACTGATGGTGCTTTCATAGATGAAAACGACGATGCTGTTGGGTTAAACTCGCGTATCGATGTTATGCAGCCGCTCGCGGCTGGTGAATATTGCATCGAGATTGAGGCGCTGTCTGACAGCTCCGCGCCAGTCACCGTTATGGTTGAGGAATATGACCCGGAAGCGGCTGTGCTCGCGATGTATCATCAGGGCATTTCCGCTCCCCCAATGGATGGCTCGCACCCGATTGTAATCCTCGGCGATCTTTCGACGCGCATGCGAAATGACGTCCAAAATAGCGATATTGCCACATGGTATAGCGTGAACATCACCGAACCAGGTTTGCTTTTGATTGAGGCAATCTCGGTAAACGGGGAGGGGGATCCTGAAATCAGGGTCTTTGACGATTTCGGGCGTGAGATCGCATACAATGATGATTTTGGAGCTGGGTTTGACTCCCAAATTGCCGCTCGGCTGAACGCCGGAACCTATCTAATCGCCCTGCGTGAGGTGAATACGGGAAGTCAGGCTTTCACTCGGTTGCTACTGGAGCGATTTGTTCCGGCGAGGTGATCATATTGACCTCGTCCAGATGTCCCAGTTGTCGGATGTCCGGCGTAGATGTGTCCATCCAAGGCGCTGAAATATAGGTGAAGCAGACAGGGTGGTGCAAAAAATCTGATTGAAACCTTCGTGCTTTGCTGTCGACTGGAGCGTTGCAATCAGTTTTCCGGCAACACCGTGCCGCCTGTGTTGCCGGAAAACCGCAAGGGCCGTGATCCATGGCTCTTCAGCGTGAACTGCGCCGTGAGAGTTGGATGAAAGCGTCGCTGTGCCCAATAATTCACCTTTGCCTGATAGTGCAATGTATGCACGAGGAAGCGCTGTGACGTTCAATCGCTTTTCGACGTCGTGGTCTGCGGGGTGACCTGTCGTTGGGCCATAGTATTCGGGCCACGTTTCGCACATAAGTTGTGAAACCTGAGTGCATAGTTCCTGATGTTCATGAAGTGGATGAACTGAAATCATCTTGGGCTGCCGTTTGCCTTCATTCACTCAAAAGCTTACCCAGTTTACGAACAATAGTGAGGCTGAAAATGGGAACGATAACTCTTGTCAGGCACGGTCAAGCGAACTCAGCTGCAACTGACGAGGACAGTTATGATCGGCTGTCAAAGCTTGGCTGGCAGCAGGCCGAGTGGCTTGGTGTTTGGTTGCGTGACCAGGGAGAGCAATTTGATAGGGTACTAAGCGGTAGTTTGCGCCGACACCAAGAAACCGCCGAGGCGATGGGATTTGGAAGTCCAGACGTCGATCCGCGTCTTAACGAAATGGATTATTTTAACCTTTCGAATGCGCTGCATGAGGTTCACGGGATTCCAATGGCTGATGGCGAAGGGTTCATTCATCATATCGTCCACGTGATGGAGGCATGGCATCGCGCGGAAATAATGGGACATGAAACATTTCAGTCTTTTGAGGAACGGGTAAGCGCGGTGTTGACTGAAGCGACCCGGCCAGGGCGAAATATACTTTGCGTAACGTCGGGTGGGGTGATCGGTATGGTGATGCGGCATCTTCTAGATCTTGAACCCAGGAAAATGGCACATATTCTCGCGCCTATTCGCAACAGCTCCATACATCGCATTCACGTGTCACCGGCGGGAGCGATCCTTGCTGGGTTTAATTCGGTGCCGCACTTGGAAGCACCGGATAGACGCTATGCCCAGACACATTATTGAGGTTCTGATATGCATTTGTGGGTAAGGGCAGAATGCAGAAGTGATGAAAAAAGGGTTGGGCTACTGCCGGATGGTGCTGCAGAGCTCCTTGCCGAGGGAGTTCGCGTCACCGTCGAATATAGTGATCAGCGGATCATCCCAGCTGAAGAGTATTCCGCCGTCGGGGTTGAACTCGCAGAGACAGGAAGCTGGCGCCAGGCCCCAAAAGATACGATTGTCTTCGGCCTCAAAGAGTTACCCGAAGACGGAACTCCTCTGATACATCGCCATATTATGTTCGGCCACGCCTACAAAGGCCAACCTGCAGGAAATCGCCTTCTTAGGCGATTTGCCGAAGGTGGAGGCGTTCTGTTGGATTTGGAATATCTAACTGATCGTGAAGGAAAACGAGTTGCTGCCTTTGGATATTGGGCTGGCTATGCAGGAGCGGCTGTAACATTCATGGGATGGTTGGAGCAGCAAGCAGGTGCATCCTTCGCGCGGGTTGCTGCATTGCCGAATTCTAAAGCAATGATTGCGCCGCTAAAGTCCGCCGCCGGAGGCATGAGGAATCCTCTGCCTCGCATCATCATAATTGGTGCTAGAGGCCGCGTGGGGTCCGGTGCTAGGGATGCCTGTGAAGAGCTGGGACTTCCCGTCACTGAATGGGACAAAGAAGAAACGGAAAGTGGCGGCCCATTTCCAGAGGTGCTTGAACACGAAATCTTTTTGAATTGCATTTTGGCCGCGCCGGGATGCCCTGTCTTCATTGGCGAGGATGCTGGAAAGGTGCAAAGAAAGCTCAGGTTAATTGGGGATATTGCGTGCGACCCAGAAAGCTCTTTTTCACCCATTCGCGTTTACGATCACACGACGAGTTGGTCGGAGCCATTTTTGCGAATTGCCGATGATCCGCCACTGGATGTAATGGCGATTGATAATCTGCCCTCTCTCCTGCCGTCTGAAAGCAGCGCCGATTTCGCAACCCAGCTTCTGCCTCATTTGCTTGAACTTTTCCGGCGAGACAAGGATTGCGTTTGGCAGCGCGCCGAGGATTTTTTCTACAAACAGATCAATTTCAATCAGTAGAGTTGATCTTCTTCATCCGACGCTGAAATTCCAAGGGCTTCAAGGCCGCTTTCGAGATGGTCAGCCAAGTGTGGCGATCCCTTGAGGTAGTCGGCTGTGGGGGTTGTTGCTTCAGTCTTCGCTGTCTCGGTAGCCTCGACCAGATCATCAGCGTCAAAACTACCGCGCCCAATCCAAAAGAGAGCAACAAGTGAATACTGCTCTTCTTCATTGAGGCGTTCAATAAACGCATCGAACTCGGCCTCCCCGCGATGTAGTTCGCGAGCGAGTATGATGACTTCTGCGACTTTATCAGACGTTATTGCCAGCATTTTACACGCCTTTCCCTAAAAACATGGGAACAGGTTGCCTTCTTTGCAAGCTTCTCACATTGATCTGCCGCAAATTCAGCGGGCGCCGAATATCCGATAGTAGGCCCAATCGGGCAGGAATTGTGAGAGCCGAAACACCCAAGAAAATAGTGTTGGGAAGCTTTTCTTGAACTGTGACGAGTTCATATGCTCAAACATTTCAGCGGCGGCATCCTCAGCCGACATAATAAACGGCATGTGGAATTCATTTTTGTCAGTGAGGCGTGTCTTGATAAACCCGGGGTTAACCAGCTGAACGCGAATTGATGTTTTCCTGAGATCGGCTTGCATTGACTCCGCAAGAGACATCAGCCCTGCCTTCGAAGCGCAATACCCGATCGCTCCAGGAAGTCCGCGAAATCCCGACAATGATCCTGTCAAAACAATGTGCCCCGATCCGCGTTCTAGCATCGGGCGGATCACTGAACCAACAGCGCGCGATGCGCCCAGAAAGTTCACCTCTCCCATTAGATCGGCTTTCTCGTTGTCCCATTCACCTGATTTCATCGGCCAGTACACTCCGGCGAGATATACCAACCCGTCAATCTGACCGATTTCAGCGGCGGCTCTTTCCACTGAGTGCCTGTCGGTTACGTCCACAGCCAAGGCGACGGATCTACCCGGGAGTTCGGATACCAGCGTCTCAAGCCGTTCCGTTGATCTCGCGGAAACGACGAGATCACATCCCGCAGCACTCATCTTGTGTGCCAGCGCTCTACCCAGGCCCTCACTCGCCCCGATTAACCAGTATCGTTTACCTTGCCATAAATTTTCGCTCATGCCGCGTCCTTGGGTCGAATTGTGGCGACAAGTTCGGCAACCTTGATGCCATATTTTCGAAACTGACTGCGGTTAATGATGGTTCCGTCTGCAGTAATGTACATCCAGTCGATTGCATTCAATACGTGACCGCCGGCGTTGTCGCTCAGGCGAATTGCATATCTAAGGTTCACTGCTGAGCCCAATGAGTTGCCTTCCGCTTTGCCAACGATGTCGGCGGCAGTCGCAGCTATACGCCCGTCATTGCCAACCGTCAGTTTCCATTCACGGTCCTGAACGGCGCCACTATCGTAATAAAATGTTTCCTTGAGCGTACCGACATTACCGGACCATTCACCCCTAAACTCTGCTGTGAAACGAGAGGTGACTCTTCCCCTTGGTCCGTAGATTACACCATCGCAAGCGAGCGTGCCGTTCAGCGCTGTGCGAATGTCAAAAGGTGGGTTGTTGTCATTTGCATAATCACTGGCGCTCTGAGAGGCAAAAGACCAGAATTTTTGGCGAAGCTGAATTAGCATAGCGAGCGTTCCAACGCCCGCAAAAAAAGAAATCCATGCAATCATTTGACATGCTCCTTCGGAATGGAAATCAGAAGAATAATGGAGAAAAACTTGAGCGCGGTTGGGACGAGGGCATAGAGGATTGTAAGCCGATCCAACGCTCTTTGAGGTTGAACGGCTTGGCCACTTGAAAACCCCGCATTTTCTAGCGCCGGGAGAAGAGTAGCGGCAGCAAATGCCAGAGAGAACTTGGTCGCGAGAGACCATAGACCAAAACCTTGCCCACCATTGGGTGCTATTTCGGCCATTCGTTTGGCGAACATTGCAGGTAGCAACGTAAGATCAGCACCGATTGACGCACCCGATGCGATGCAGATCACTGCGAACGGCCAGATATCTCCATCTTCTAGCAAGAGCGTGAAACTGAAACTGACGATCGCGAGAACCATCGCGCTAAGGAGTGTGCTCTTTTCACCTCTTTTTGAAGCGATCTGAGACCAGGCTGGCGCTGAGAGCGCTGCGGCGAAAAAGAAAAGTACGAGCAACAGACCTTCCCAGCCTGCAGCCCCAAGGCGGGATTCGACAAAGAAGAGAAAAAGGGTCGATGTGACCGCGAGGGGTATGGCGTTTATGAGAGCGAGCGTAAGCAGCCGTCGCGCTATTGAATCTGAAAGAACGGTGGTCAGGCTTGCGGGCCTTTGCGACGGGTCGATTGATGACCGCCACTCCTGTTTGAAAAGAAATAGCGCGAAGATGGTAACGAGCGCGTATCCGACAGCGAATAATGCAAACGGGCTTTCCACACGAGACATGAGCAAGGATGGTACCATCGCCGCGATGCAGATGCCAACTAGTGCACCACTTTCGCGCCAAGCCGCGAGGCGGAGGTGTCCCCCGGAAATCTGAGTGCTTGTCGTGATGCCTTGAGCGTAGAAATTTATCGTTAGGAAGCTGAATGCCGTAAACAAACCGGTTGCCGTTAGTGCAAACCATAGAACTGGGTGGCCGAACGGAGGAATCGCGAACAGGCCAATCATTGATACCGCAAGAACAAAGCCGGCCGCTGTTGCCGCTCTTGCGCGATGTGACTTGAGCCGTTCGGATATCCAACCTAGCAAAGGATCCTGAGCGAAATCCGTTACACGCAGCACAAACAGGAGCGCGCCCAATGTCGTGAGGGAAACGCCGTAATTGTCTGCGTAGAACTTGGGTGCATATATGTAGATCGGCAATCCTGCCGCTGAGAGCGCTCCGGCCAAAAGTGCAAATGCTGGCAAGCGCGCATTTGACGCAGCCGTGCTCACCGGGAAACCTCCTCCATGGGCGGTTCAGGCCGTGCGCGATATTCTACTCCCTTTCGCCACAGCTTCAACGCCTGCCAATGGATGAGGGCTAGCACCCGACGTGATCCGAAAGGACGCCGAATTAGGGACCATAGAATGCCAGGGCTTGTTAGCGGTTTTCGTTCTCCGGTTAATGTCGCGATTAGGCCACCGTTATCTGAATTGTAATCGATCCAGATCGCTATCTTGTCAGGCCGAATGTCGAACCGAAATCGGTAGTCACCGGAAACGGGTTGGAACGGGGATACATGAAAGACCTTTCGAGCTTGTATGGTCTCGTGCTTATCAATCGGCCTCATGTCGTCGTGATGACACAAATAAGAGTGCCGATCTCCAAATGTGTTCGACACTTCGGCGATTACAACACGAAGAACGCCTTTACGATCGTAGCAAAGCCAGAAACTGACTGGGTTGAAAACGTGACCAAGAATACGAGGTTGCGCAAGCAACTCAATTCTACCGTCGAGAGTGAGGCCAGCGTCATTCAAAGTACGCCGCACCCAAGCGGCACCCTCACCATTTCTTGGTGCGCCACCATGATCAATATCGTTCAGAGACGCGACATTTCTGGCATTCCGCCCGAAGAGGATTGGGGTGGGGAGCGGCTTTTCTGCGTCCATTAGAACGTAGTCAACTGTGTAGCGAAAGGCATTCTTCGTGTCGCCGCGCCGCCCGTGATAGGTCTCTCCGGTGATATGGTGGATAAATGTCACTCTGCGGCCACTCCAATATTCTCAGGCGCAGACTGTATTGCGTTCACGACATCGAGTGCACTGGACAGACCGTCTTCATGGAAACCGTGTTTCATCCAAGCGCCACAAAACCACGTCCGATTTGTGCCGTTCATTTCGGCCGCAGTTTTTTGTGCTGCGAGCGCTTTCAAATCATAGACTGGGTGCCTCAAAGTCACCTCATCCCAGATTAGATCTTCGCGGATCGGGCGGGTGGTGTTGAGTGTAACCATAAATTCTTCCTTGGTGAGCCAAGGCTGGAGGGAGTTCATCCAGTAGGTGAGGTCAATTCTCTCTGAGGGTTTTTCGCGATCTTCAGTGTAGACCCACGATGACCAGACTTTGCGAGATTTTGGCATAATCGATGTATCGGAGTGCAGCACGATCTTGTTCGGCTGGTAGCCAATCGCGCCCAGAGTGGATGTCTCTGCCTCCGTCGGGTCTGCAATAAGCGAGAGTGTATCGTCAGAGTGTGTCGCGAAAATGATCTCGTCGAAACGTTCCCAATCACCGCTCCAAGTTTTCACTTCGACCCCCATCGGATCGCGGCGAACTGCCTGCACCGCGGCACCCAGGCGGATGTCGACGCCTTGCTTGTGCATCGCTGTGCCAAGTCGCTCAACGTAATTCTGCGAACCGCCGGATACAGTGTACCACTGATGCTGACCTGTGTGGTTCAGCAACGCATGGTTTTCAAAAAACTGGATCATGGCTCTGGCTGGAAAATCCATGATTTTTTCCACCGGAGTCGACCATATCGCCCCTGAAAGAGGTGCAAGGTAATAGTCCCGAAACCAGGGACCGAGCGCCAATTTTTCAATCAGTCCGCCGATTGTCATTTCGGGATCGGATGATGCTTCAAGCGCATTTGCATTGAAGTGAAATATGTCTCGACACATCCTTAGGAACTGCGGTCGGAGAAAATTCGTTCGCTGAGCGAAGAGGGCATCAAGTCCGGCTAAACCGTATTCAATACGACCCCCGTCAATAGAAGCACCGAATGACATGTTAGATTTTTCCACTTTGACGCCGAGTTCGTCAAAGAGCGAAGTCAAATTGGGGTAGTTCGCGTAATTGAATACGATAAATCCGGTGTCCACAGATTGGTCAGCGTTCCGCCCAGCCATCCGTGTGCGGGCGTGGCCACCTAGGCGTTTTTCGGCCTCAAACAACACGACCCGATGATTTTTTGAAAGTTCATAGGCAGCTCCCATGCCGGATATACCTGCTCCCACGATGGCAATATTTTTCTGCGCCATCGCGCTGGTCTCAAACGGCATATTACTCGCTCCGGTAGTTTATCTTATTAATAAAAGTGTTACGGAGTGCTGCTCCAAACGGATGACAAAAAAATCTGCCTTAGCATCTGATCTGATTTGTCGCCACCGCCGTATACTTACTATGATCGCCGACCTATTCCATCATCGGAAAATGGATGCAGCAACTGTCCAACCCGCGTATAACGGGGCGGAATTCAACGTGCTCCGACCGATTGGAAAAAATGGCGTGACTGGACGAAAGAACGAGGGCCCGAAGACGTGGATCGAGGAAATGCGTTGCATTCAAGAGGCGGACAGCAACGCCTTTGCGGAACTCTACGCTTTTTTTGCACCACGTGTGAAAGCGTTCCTAATGAAGTCGGGGGCGTCACCTGATGTGGCGGAGGAAGTGGCGCAAGATGTGATGGCGACGGTTTGGCGAAAGGCGAAACTTTTTGACCCGACCAAAGCGAGTGTTTCCACGTGGATATTTACGATTGCGCGGAACAGGCGCATCGATTTGATCAGGAAAGAAAGACGGCCTGAACCGGAAGACTTGTTTTGGGGTCCAGAGGCTGAACCGGATCAGGAAGATACAATGGCGCTCCAGCAAGAGACAGCGCAATTGGGCGAGGCAATGGCAAAGCTGCCTGAAAAGCAGAGAGTTTTGATCGAAAAGGCCTATTTCGGCGATCTCAGCCACAGCGAAATCGCAGATGAAACTGGTTTGCCACTGGGCACGATCAAATCGAGGATTAGATTGGCGTTGGAGAGGCTACGCCACAATATGAAGTGACGATACGATGAACGAGATAAAACATCACCTGACCGACGCTTTGCTAATGGGGTACTCCGCTGGAAATCTGCCGGAAGCCTTTAGCTTGGTCGTCGCGACACACATTTCAATGTGCGACGAATGCCGTTCGAGGATGGCAAGTTTTGACGCCGTGGGTGGTGAGTTGCTGATGGACGCAGGTACGTCCGAAATGCGTGAGGGCTCGCTGGATGCCGTGATGGCAATCATTGCTGGTGCGGCACCAGACCCTCTTCCGTCGCCGACACGGCGGAATTTCAATAGAACGTTCCCAGAGCCGCTTCAGAGCTATGTGAATTGCGACATAGGTGATGTGAAATGGCGTAAAATTGGCGGAGGCGTATCGCAGTTGGTGCTCTCTACGTCCGGGAAGGCTACCGTTCGCCTGCTACACATTCCAGGCGGTGTCGCTGTTCCTGACCACGGGCATCGAGGAACAGAGCTAACTTTGGTTCTTCAAGGTGCGTTTAGCGATGAGACGGATCGGTTCAATGTGGGTGATATTGAGGTAGCAAATGAGGACTTGGATCATCAGCCTGTAGCTGAACTAGGCGTTGACTGCATCTGCCTAGCGGCAACAGATGCCCCTTTGAAATTCTCTGGGTTTGTTCCGAGGATCGCGCAGAAATTCGTTGGGATCTAGTCAGGTTAGTTTTTGGATGATGAAGGCAAGGGAACTATGCCTTCGTCGGTTTCCGGTGCGAGCTCTTCAAAATCAAAATTGTCCAACCTACGCGCCCGTTTCCCAGCTTTCTCAGCGCTTATTTTTATTTCGGAAATATCCTTTGCCGCTTGACCGAAGTGCCTGTCGAGATTGTCGACGCGCTGACCAAGTCGATCGACATCCTGGTAGAGTAGACCCAGTTCTTTCCTGATAGCGCCAGCCTGCTCCCTCATTCGCGCGTCTTTGAGAATTGCCCTCATCGTATTCAATGTTGCCATACAGGTAGTCGGAGAAACGATCCAGACGCGTGCAGCAAAGCCTTCTCTTACAATTTCGGGAAAATTTGCGTGTAACTCGGCGTACACTGCTTCTGACGGGAGAAACATCAAAGCGCCATCTGCGGTTTCTCCTTCGATGATATATTTCTCTGAGATTGCCCTCATATGGCTGCGAAGTGCTGTGCGAAACTCTCGCGATGCGAGTGTCAAATCTTGCTCAGTCGTTGCTTTTCTTAACCTTTCATAAGGTTCGAGCGGGAATTTGCTATCAATCACGATTGGCCCAGGAGGATTGGGGAGGCTGATAATACAGTCAGCCCGTTTCCCGTTGGAAAGCGTGAACTGAAGACGATAGCTGTCGCTGGGGAGCGCCTTCGACACGATATCATGGAGCTGGATTTCGCCAAACGCACCACGAGTTTGTTTGTTCGACAAGATGTCCTGTAGAGAAAGTACATCTCCCGACAGTTTGGTTATGTTTTCCTGAGCCTTGTCGATTGTTCTTAGCCGTTGCTGCAATTCGCCAAGTGATTGGGCTGTGTTTCTTGCAGAACTGGAGAGATTTTGAGTCATGGCCTCAGTAACTGCGCTCAGTCGTTTTTCCATAACCTGCAAGGTTTTGCTTTGTTGCTGCGCTTGTGCTTCGGTTACCGCATTTAGTCCACCAAAGAGCTGCTGCTGTCCGTCAGACAAACTTTGAACACGTTGCCCAAGTCCGTTCATTTGATTTGCCATTTGCTGAACAAGTTTGATCGATTGGTTTGATCGCTTGTTCGCTGTGACGATGAACAAGGTCACACAAAATAAAATTCCGGCCAGTGCCGCGACGACAATTGTAAAAGGGTCGCCGAAGTCCAGTTTCATGTCTCCAAATTCAATCATGTTCGTCCAAATAGCCGTTCAATATCAGAGAGCTTTAGTTCAACGTAGGTAGGTCGACCGTGATTGCATTGCCCTGAGTGGGGAGTCGACTCCATCTCCCGCAGAAGTGCATTCATTTCTTCTGCCCGCATCTTGCGGCCGGAACGTATAGAGCCGTGACACGCAATACGACTGAGAATTGCTTCGATACGCCCCTTTAACCCGCTAGTCGCTTGCAGATCACACAGTTCGTCAAGGATGTCGTGGAGCAGTTTCTTTGCGTCTAAAGTTCCAAGGATTGCTGGGGTCTCTCGAACAGCGATCGCATTCCCACCGAACCGTTCGATCACGAGACCGAGGCGTTTAAAATCATCATCGAAATCGAATAGTTGCTCAATTTCGGTTTCCGAGAGTTCCACAATCTCGGGAATTAGAAGTGCCTGCGAGACAACGCCATTGTTTTCCATCTGACCTTTGAGTTTTTCATAGACCAGACGCTCATGAGCTGCGTGCTGGTCAACAATGATAAAACCCGTTTTTGTTTGCGAGATGATGTAGTTTTCGTGGATCTGTGCGCGGGCCGCTCCAAGTGGCAAATAAGTTGCAGTTTCTTCGGTCGTCATGTCGAGAACGGGCTCGACACGGGCGGATGGCACCGCCATCTCCGCAAAGCCGCCAGTTATATCGGAGCTTTGCGACTCATAGCTTACGTGAGTTCGGAAATGTCCCTCTGGCCGATCCATCTGGTAGATCTTGGGGGTCTGTTGTTCTGGACGAAACGCACCAAGAGTTGCGCTGGCGACAGTTGTGGATGCGCGATGACCTGCGCTCGCCAAGGCGTGGCGTATACCCGATACAACAAGCCCACGAACTACGCCTGAATTGCGAAACCTGACCTCTGACTTTGCAGGGTGAACGTTCACGTCCACAAGCGTTGGGTCGCATTCTATAAACAGTACTGCAGCAGGATGACGATCTCTGCTGAGGAAATCGGCGTAAGCACCTCTTAGAGCTCCCACGAGTAATTTATCACGTACGGGACGTCCGTTCACAAAGAGATATTGCGCAACTGCGGATCCTCTCGAGTAGGTCGGCAAGGCCGCGAAGCCGGTCAAAAAAAAGCCGTCTCGTTCTGCATCAATTCGAATGCTGTTCTCGGTGAAGTCCTTGCCGATAATTTCACGCAGCCTGTGATCGAGCGCGTCGAAGAGTTGTCCGCTTTCTGCGTCCGATCGAAAGACAATTCGTTCTTTGTCGCCGGAACTGTCGCGAAGGATGAAGCTTACATATGGTTGGGCCATTGCGAACCGCTTTACGGTCTCGGTGATCGCCTGCATCTCGGCGCGGTCAGTTCGCAGGAATTTGAGCCGTGCTGGCGTCGCAAAAAATAGGTCTCTGAGTTCTACCACGGTGCCAGCCGAAAGCGCTGCGGGCCGAATGGGACTTACGGCCCCACCGACAACGGAAACGTGCGCGGCGTTCTCGCTTCCGAATTGACTCGTGATGTCGAGGCGGCCGACTGCGCCTAGAGATGGCAGAGCCTCTCCCCTAAAACCAAAAGAATGGATGTTCAGGAGATCAGAGCCGTCGATCTTGGAGGTAGCATGCCGTGAAAGCGCGAGCGGTAATTCGTCGGAGCGTATCCCATGGCCGTCGTCTGCGACTCGGATGAGGGACTTTCCGCCGTCCGCAATAGTAATCTCGATCCTGTGGGCACCTGCGTCGAGTGAGTTTTCAATTAATTCCTTCACGGCAGATGCCGGACGCTCGACGACCTCGCCCGCGGCAATCCGGTTTATTGCTGCGTCATCAAGTTGGCGGATAGAGCCAATTTCTACCTTTGGAGGATGGTTCGATATGTTGGGGTTGGGAGTATTCATGCTACAAGGGATAGCATGAACACTCCCGATTCTGCGAGGGATTATTCCAGTCCCACCGGTTGGCCGACAACGATAAAATGAAGTGCATCAGGTTTGAGAAGTTCAGCGGCAACGCGACTGATATCTTCCAGAGTAACAGCCTCGATATACTCATTTCGATTAATCACATAATCAGGTGAAAGCCCCTGCATTTGCATGCCAAGCATGATCTCAGCGATTTGTGCGTTACCGTCAAACCGAAGCGGATAAGCTCCGGTGAGATAGGTTTTTGTCTCTTCTAGCCTGATCGCGTCGACACCATTTTGGGAAATTTCTTGCCATTGTATGTGGATCAGCTCCATCGCTTCAGCAATTGTTTCATTCGAAGACGCAACAGAGCCCAGAAGGAGATCAGTAAAATCTTTGCTTACAAGGTAGGTAGACACACCATAAGTGAGGCCTCTCTTCTCTCGAAGCTCGTGCATCAGTATGCTCTCGCGTCCACTGCCACCAAGCATCGTATTAAGAACGTAGGCCGCGAAAAAATCGTCGTCGTCTCGTTTGATCCCAGAGTGACCAAAAAGAGCTACAGCTTGCGGAGTGGGGAAATCGATCACAGTTGTTCCGCCCTCTAGTCCAAACTCAATTTGTTGGGGCCTATCGGGACCGTCTGCGGGAAGTCCGTCTAGTAGGTTATCTACCAACGCACTGACCTCGGCCGCTGAAATATCGCCAACTGCACTGACGAATACGCGGTCCCGAGTTAGAAGGCGCTTGTGAATCGCCAAAATATCATCACGGTTTAGCGTGCTGACACTCTCCTTGGTTCCTCTTAACGAAGAGCCGTAAGGGTGGCTCTCGAAAGCTGCGCTGTAGAACGCGTTTCCGGCAATCCTGTTTGGGTTTTTCGCATCCGACGCCAACCCAGAGAGAATTTGCGCACGAACACGTTCAATCGCATCCTCATCAAATCTGGGTTCAGTCAGCGCGAGATGCAGGAGATCTGCCGCTTCTGTTCGGTTCTCTGAGAGCATCCGCGCAGAAATCGAGATACTATCGTCATATACATTAAAACGAAAACTGGCCGCGAGTGCCTCTCTCTTTGCCTGGAACTCCTGTGCTGAAAGTTCGCCAGCGCCTTCCTCCAGAAGCCCAGTCATCAAGTTGGCTGCGCCTCTTTTGCTGGGTAAATCAAGCGATGCCCCGCCTTCGATCGCTATTTCAATTGCAACAAACGGTATCGAGGTCTCTTGCACGAGCCAAAGATCAAACCCTGCGGGCGTTGTGATCTCTTGGATATCAATTGCTGCACGAACGGGTGTGGCAATCATAGTCACAATAACTAGAAGTGCCCCAAATCTGGGAAAGAGAGCGTTTCTGGTCATCAGCGTGCGTCCTCACGAGTTGCAACAATCCATGCGGTCACGGCCTGATCGCGGTTGAAAATAAGCTTTGCGACAGATTTTATGTCTTCCGGTGTTACTGATTGCAGCACGTTCGGCCATTCCTTAACGTCATCCACCGTTAGCCCTTGGGTCAAAGCGGCACCATAACGTCTAGCGAGCCCTTGCACGTTATCTTTTGCGTAAATCTCTCCTGCTCTTATTTGGGCGCGAATGCTTTCCATGTGTTCTGGTGAGATGTCTTCTTCGATGAACTCTTTTATGACGGTATCCATCGCCTCTTCCGCCTCGGACAGAGTAACGCCTTCGGCTGGTACGATCGAAATCGAGAAGGTCGTGTCATCTAGCGCGTTAGGGTTATAGCCAGCGCCCGAATAGACAGCGATTTGTCGATCAAATTGCAGTCTTGTTCCCAGAAGCGAGGTGAACGGTGACCCGCCGATCAATTCGGCAAGATACACAAGCGCCGCAGCTTGTTCCTGTGCGCCTTGGTTTCGCTCGGGCGCAAGGTAGGATCGCGTAAGGTATGGTTGAGAAACACGCTCATCCACAAATGTTAATCGCCGCTCCGCCCTTTGAGGTGGTTCTTCGGGTCGAATGCGGGCCGGTAACCCTGGCTCGGGCGGGATAGCTCCGTAGTGCTTTTTGGCGAGAACTTCTACGTCTGCCGGTTCGACATCTCCGGCTACCACAAGAACCGCATTGTTTGGTGAATAGTAGAGTTCATAGAAGGCGATAGCATCTTCCAAATTGAGATCTTCGATCTCGTGTCGCCATCCAATAATCGGAACGCCATACCGATGATTTTGATACTGAGCAGCCATGATTTGTTCTTGGGCTAGGGCTCCGGGTCGGCTTTCGGTTCTCTGGTTTCGTTCCTCGATGACAACCTGACGTTCAGTTTGAATGTCGGTTTCCGTGAGGCGCAGGTTTTCCATTCGATCCGCCTCCATTTTCATCATCAATTCGAGGCGGTCGGCAGCAACTCTCTGAAAGTATGCGGTATAGTCGTAACTGGTAAATGCGTTATCAGAGCCTCCATTTGCGGCGACTATGTCTGAAAACTCACCCCTTTCCATGGTCTCGGTTGCTTTGAAAAGCAGGTGTTCGAGGAAATGTGCAACGCCTGACGAGCCAATTGGCTCATCCGCAGATCCGGTCTTGTACCAGAGCATGTGGACAGCAACCGGTGCGCGGTGATCCTCAATAACGACAACTTCGAGACCGTTATCGAGCGTGAATGTTGTTACTTCTTCAGCTGGCGCGCTCGTCGCCCATGAAAATATTGCTAAGGCAGCAATAACCATTCGACCTGTCATCAGGAACTCCCAATTGCCTACCTAGAGACTAGGAGTATTAGAGAAAGCATCAAGCAATCGATCCAAACTCAAGCAGAATGGGCGGTAAGATTTTCGTTATGTTAACAGTAACTATCTAGTGGGGGGAGCGGAAGGGACGGAAATCCCCGCTTCTTGGAACCGGAGCCATTCAGCGTATGCATTCAAGGTTGCGCGCCGCTGGTATAGGGAGTTGGATGTCGTTTCGGGGGCCGGTCCATAACGTCTGACCGCAGAAAGCA
Source organism: Marivivens sp. (assembly GCA_017643845.1). Classification (GTDB taxonomy): domain Bacteria; phylum Pseudomonadota; class Alphaproteobacteria; order Rhodobacterales; family Rhodobacteraceae; genus JAEPMR01. The sequence goes on from JAEPMR010000002.1 coordinate 70,673, forward strand.
AAGATTGATCGGCGGCATTGGATGCGCCGACGAGAACTACCGAAGGCCGCCCACCTAGCACAGCAATCGCGTCTGCCTTAGGCGTGGCGTCGCTCAAATTTGTGCCGCTGGGCGTTGGCTCTGGCAGAGCGGACATATCTGGAGGCATTTCCAACGACCGTGCAGGCAATACACTGAATTCATCAGGGCCGGCGGCACGCTCGCCTCTATCGGCGCATCCTGAGAGTATGGTCATACCTAAAACTGCAAATGTGAGTGCCACCCGCATGAAGCGTCCTTCCCAGTTTGTCAGTTATGTCTAGCGGCTATGAAGCGCTTCGTCACCGTGATTTCTTGGGTCTTCAATTCTTCTTTTTGGTTCGAGTGTTCGTATCTGATGACTCGGAAGATGTAAAAACCAGAGCTGCTGCACCTGCGAATACGGCCACATCGGCAATATTAAACGCGTACGGGTTATTGAGACCACAGCACGAAAAATTAAGAAAATCGGCGACCGCGCCGTATATCACTCTGTCAAGGACATTCCCAAGTGCGCCCCCGACAAGCATTCCCGCTGCCACAAATGTCCACTTTGTCTTCCCGTCACGATGGACCCAATAAATGACGCCGACAGAGATCGAGAGCGCGAGCGCAATGAGCACCCAGCGCATATCAAAGCCAGCGAAGAGGCCAAAGTTTATCCCCTTATTCCACGCCATTTGGAGCTGGAAAAAGGGTGAAATAACCTCAATTTCTCCGATTTCATCGAGGTCCAATAGGTAGAGTACTATGAACTTACTGAGTTGATCTGCGAGGAACACCGCAAGTGCTGTCATCAGGGTTGTGCGCATTGGGGTCCCTCGTTGCTCAGTGACGGAAGTGTCTCATTCCGGTAAACACCATTGCAATACCCGCCTCATCTGCAGCTTGGATGACTTCATCGTCGCGCATTGAGCCACCTGGCTGGATAATTGCTGTTGCACCTGCTTCGGCTGCCGCTAGTAGACCGTCAGAAAACGGGAAGAATGCGTCGGAAGCAACGACGGAACCCGTTGTCAGAGGCTCGGCAAGATCAAGGACATCAGCCATATCACGGGCTTTTTGGGCCGCAATGCGCGTACTATCGACTCGGCTCATTTGTCCTGCCCCTACGCCGACTGTCGCACCATCCTTCACATAGACGATGGCGTTTGATTTCACATGCTTCGCGACCTTCCACGCAAACAGCAAATCGGCGAGTTCGGCATCTGAGGGCGCCTTTCGGGTCACGACCTTTAAGTCAGTCTCGCCAATCGAACCGTTGTCTTTATCCTGAACGAGAATGCCGCCCGCCACCTGACGATACGTTCTCAGCGCCGCAGCAGGATGTGGCATTCCATCAGTGGTCAGGAGGCGCAGGTTCTTTTTCGCTGCAAAAATCTCGCGTGCCGCTTCACTTGCGCCAGGAGCGATCACCACTTCGGTGAATATGCCGGTAATTTCCTCAGCGGTTTCGGCATCAAGGGGCTGGTTAAGAGCAATGATGCCGCCAAAAGCCGAAGTGCGGTCACAGTCAAACGCAGACTTGTAGGCCTGCAGGAGCGTTTCGCCCCGTGCGACCCCACATGGGTTTGCATGTTTGATTATGGCACACGCAGGACCGTCGTTGGGGTTGAATTCGGAGACAAGTTCGAAGGCTGCGTCTGTGTCATTAATGTTATTATAGGACAGCTCTTTGCCCTGATGTTGGATGGCCGTTGCGACGCCCGGTCTTGCAGTTCCGTCTGTATAGAAAGCGGCATTTTGGTGAGGGTTCTCCCCGTAACGTAGCCCTTGTGCTAATTGCCCGGAAAACGCGACCCTGCGCGGTGTGTTTTCTCCGATCGCACCAGCCATCCAGGTCGATACAGCGGCGTCGTATGCCGCAGTCCTTGCAAATGCAATTTGGGCTAGGTTCTTTCGAAAACCGAGGGAGGTTTCACCTCCGTTTTTGTCCAGTTCAGCGATCAGTGCTGCATAGTCTTGAGTGTCAACCAAGACATTAACGAATGCATGGTTTTTGGCTGCGGCTCTGATCATGGCTGGTCCGCCGATGTCAATATTCTCAATACACGTATTGTAGTCGGCGCCTTTACGGACTGTCGCTTCAAACGGGTAAAGATTGACTACCAAGAGGTCGATAGGACCAATCCCGTGTTCGTTCATCGCGTCCGTGTGTTGGGGGTTGTCTCTGAGCGCTAGGAGCCCCCCGTGAACCATCGGGTGCAGGGTTTTGACGCGACCATCCATCATTTCGGGAAAGCCTGTGATGTCCGCCACGTCAATCACTTCTAGTCCCGCGTCGCGGAGAGTTTTGGCAGAACCGCCCGTTGAGAGGATTTCAACACCCCTCTCCGCGAGCTTCGTTGCCAGCTCATTAAGCCCGGTCTTGTCTGAAACGGAAATCAAGGCGCGGCGAACGGGGTGCAGATCGGTCATGGGGTCCTCTGGATCAGGGCGTGTCATTGTCCGGTTGGTCCTGTTTCAGGAAATCACGCAAGGCCGTCGGGGTATCTTGCGCCTTTGCCAAGGACCACCGGATGCGGGTCGCATATGTCATTGCGCGTCCGGATAAAACTACTTGTTCAGCTTCACGTGGTCGCAGCCGGCCGTTTTCTAGGTACACGGACGGCTCAATTCGAAGTTCGGTCGTGCCATCATGTCGGAATACCCAAATTTCACCACTCTTGAGAGTGAGAGAGACCGCCGCTCCGCCTAAGTCTAATGAAGACAATACGTCTGGGTGCAGATGAAAGCGGACCGTGAACGGCACGCCCTCCAGCCCTTCACGATCCAACGCTGAGTCGAAATTCACTTTATCGGTGTCGTTCAAGGTCGTGAGGAGATCCTCGCCCACGAGTCCCCGACCGTCATTTGAGAGGTCGAGTGTCCGAGCATGTGTCAATCCGTGGGTTCGCACATATCCATTATGCGCGGTCTCAATCCGGCGCCCATCGGTCAGCGGAGTGAATTCAACTGGGACGATGTCGGGTACCTCGGAAAGATACTCGCGCTTTATTCCACGTACTTTTCTTCCCGGTGCGAGGCGAGCAGAGGAATACCCGTCAAGAGAAAGCGTCGAATGGCTAACGGTCGCTCTTCCGGCCCTCCGCCAGTCGGCGCCGAACGATCCTCCTGAACCACAGTTGACGATCAGCGGCCTGCGGCCGGAGGTGAGTTCAAAAGCAAGTGTCGAGGCATGCGCATTGTAGCTGACGGGCCCTTTCGGGGGTGATGCCCCGTCAAGTATCAAGGTGGTGCGACCAGCAGCAAGGCGCGCAAATCCCATTCTTAGGCCGGTCTTCGCAATCTGCTGCACGCCTGAACTTGCCAGTGCATGGTCGAGTCTTCCCTCAAGGCCACGCCCTCCGCCATGAAACCGAGCCAGCCCACCATCGGAATGTCTCAGACTGCGAAGGGTCGGAGCGATCTTTTGTATGGCAGCGGAAAGTTCAGCTGGGGGTGTAAGGTTTGCGCTTGAAATCGCAATCAATGCCCAATTCAAAAGTGAGAATACTTCGAGAAGTTCCTCGGGGTTTCGAGTTGCGATTCCACCTTGGTAGTCAATTTGATCTTGGCAGTCTTTAGCCAAAGCCAAAATCGCAAGTTCCGTATGCTCGGCCATTCCTTCAAGTGACAAGCCTGCATAGATGATTCCGGCCAATGCTTCGAAACGCGGTAGGCCCGCTCGTGCCTTTTTCCATCTACGCGATAGAAAGAGCGTCTGGCGCGCCAGGCTCAGGTAAAACTTGTCTGATTGTTCTTTTTCACTACCCCGTAGAAGAAATATCCCATGATTTATCCAGCGAATTAACCGTCGTCCTGTGAGGCTGGGTGACCACCCAAATCCCTGTCCTCTTCCGTAAAGATCAATCCATTCCTGGACCCAAATTTGCGCCCGTTCGCGCGATTTTGAGTCTCCGATTGCCGCGAGGTCGTCGAGCCAGGTAAAGCCATGGATTTCCTCCTGCACGGCCATATTCTGACCAGCCACATCCCAAATGGATCTATCTGGGGCCTCAATGAGACTTCCTGAAAACAAGAAGTTTCCTGCAAGGAGTTGCCTGCCTCGGGACACTAGTCCGATTGTCCTGGGCTCTGGTTGCGAGACAAAGCTTGTAGGCATTCGTGCCCTGGCGGCACGTCGGGCGGCGTGCCTATGGCCGAATGTGACCCAACGATCAGAAAGCTTCTGAAACCCGTGCAATCGTTTGCCGCCTTTTTCTACTGCCTCAAACTTTTGGGGCAATGATAGAAGCCCACCAAAGAACTGTCACGCAGGCTTTCTGAGGAGCGCCATGTAGAAGCCATCCATGCCGCCATGTTCTGCCCAAAAATCAGGTCGAAGGCGCAGCCCGCCCTCTTCAGACAACCAAGAGGACGAAATACCAGCAACATTGGGCGCTTCGGTCGTGAGACCCTTGTGACGTTTGAGCGCTTCGTCAATTTGCACTTCACCTTCATCGGGTAAGAGTGAGCAAGTGGAATAGACCATTCTTCCTCCCGGTTTCAGGAGTGAGAGCGCATGATCAATCATAAACGATTGCTGTTGGATCAATGATCCGAATTCGCTCCCGTCTTTTGCATATGGCAGGTCGGGGTGCCGCCGTATGGTTCCGGTTGCGGAGCAAGGTGCATCAAGCAGGATCGCATCAAAGCCGCGTTCGTTAAACGAGAGCAAATCCGAGACGACGCATGTTGCTTCTAGTTCTGTGCGCGACAGGTTCTCTTGCAAGCGCGTCATTCGTTTTTGAGAGCTGTCGACGGCAGTCACCACTGCGCCTTGTGCGGCGAGTTGCATCGTTTTACCACCCGGCGCGGCGCAAAGGTCGACTACCTTTTCACCTAGCTGCACATTCAACAATGTGGCTGGAAATGCGGCGGCGGCGTCTTGCACCCACCATTCACCGTTTTCGTATCCATCCAAAAGCGTCACTTGCCCAGCGTCTCTGAGACGAATCGAGCCGTTTGGAAGCAAAACACCATTGAGTTTCTGGGCAACCAGATCCGGGCTTGCTTTGGCTGTAATATCAAGTGGTGCCCCGGCAGCGTGGGCTCGCTCAATTGATGCTACAGTCGGCTTGCCCCACGCTGAAATCAACGGAGATCGAAGCCAGTTGGGCAAGCGGGGTTCAGGCAGCCGATCCCAAGCACCGTCTCTCTCGGCAGCGATTTTTCGCAAAACCGCGTTTACGAGGCCTTTCATCGATGACGTCCGGCGTGACGCACTAACAATCTCAACGCAGGAATTTACGACTCCATGCGCAGCCTCTCCATTTTCCCATATTTCGACAGTGCCTATTCTGAGTACGTTTTGAACCGTCAGTGGAGGGCGTCGCTGTAGGAATGGTTTTAACATTCGATCAGCACGGTCAAGCATTCTCAACGTCCCCAGGGTAATACGCTGGGCGCGTGCACGGTCTTCATTCGATAGTGATGACAGCGCTCCTGCCGAAACAAGTTCGGAAAAAAGCTCACCATGACCAGTGATGCGTTCGAGCAGGAAATGCGCTGTGCGCCGCGGTGCGAGACCATTCTGGGACATTCGGTCCTCTTGAGCTAGTGTTCGAGAGCCGTATACCACACCCGAACCTTGAACAAGGAAGTGCACAATGAGCGAGATGCAAAATGACATTCCTGAGGCAGCGAAGCGGGCGCTCAAAGAAGCTGAAGAGCGAAGAAAACTTACATTAAAGCGTGAGATGCCTGCCGAACTTGGTGGTCGAGATGGTCCTGAACCTGTTCGTTATGGTGATTGGGAAAAGAAAGGCATCGCAATAGACTTTTAGGTCTGGCATCGCTTCTAGCGAAGGGAAAACGTGGCTGACTCCCCCTCGCCGCGATCAACTGTGAATCGCATCCTGTCCGTGCCTCGAATTTCCACCAACTGGCAATTGTAGTCTATCTCGTAGCCCGACCAGTCCATTGTCCGGCAGAAAAACCCCTCCTCCCAAGTCCATTCGCCTGAGACATCGGCGCCGACAGCCCTTCCAGCGATGCGACCGTCCTCGAATATGGATAAGCGAATTCCAAGCAGGCCAATGTTCAGCGTTTTACCCTGAACTGACTCTATGAATGTTGCCTCGTCCGAAATCGGAACAAAACCAGCAAGCGCGGGTGACGAGGCAGAAAGCAAAACTGCAATTGCGAAAACCACAGGTTTCAAGGCGCACCTCATTTATAGTTACAAAGATACTACGAATGAAGAGCGCACTTGGTTCAATAGGTATCGGCTATGACCAGCTAGAGCCCAAGGACATCGACCATAGAGTATTCCCCTGGGGCCTTGTCCTGACCCCAAATTGCTGCACGAATTGCACCCCGTGCGAAGATAGCCCGATCTGTCGCGACGTGACGTAGCACAACTCTCTCGCCCGTAGAGGCAAACAAGACATCGTGTTCCCCTACAATGTCACCACCTCTGATGGCGGAAAAACCGATGTCACCACGATTGCGAGCGCCAGTGATTCCATCACGGCCGCGATCAGATATTTCCTTTAGTTCCCGCCCTCTACCTTCAGCGGCCGCTTCTCCGAGCATCAATGCGGTTCCTGATGGTGCATCGACCTTCATGTTGTGATGAGCTTCGATGATCTCAATGTCGAAGTCATCGTCGAGTGCTGCGGCAACTTTTTTTGTGAGTTGGACTAGTAGGTTCACGCCGAGCGACATGTTTCCCGCTCGAATAATGACCGCGTGGCGTGCGGCGGCAGATATGGCTGAGAGATCTGCCGCAGAAAGTCCGGTTGTTCCGATCACATGTATGGCACGGGCTTGCGCTGCCAGTCCCGCGAAGGCGACAGTTGCGGCTGGTGCTGTGAAATCTATCACCGCGTGGGCCTTAGCGAATGCGGCTAAGGGATCGTCGCTAACGGTTATGCCTAAGGCTGTTCCCCCCATTGCCGAGCCGACATCCTTTCCGATCCATTCATGCCCCTCACGTTCTAGAGCTGCTACAAGGGTGACTTTGTCAGATTGAGCGATTGTGCGAATGAGCATTTGGCCCATTCTTCCGGATGCTCCTGTCACGACGATCGCTGGTTTTTCAGTCATAGTGTAGCCCTCTTTGGTTCATTCCATTGGGTGCACTGCATGGCGTCGCTTGGCAAGAGCGCTAATCACGCATACATGAGGTACATGGGAAAGAAGAGATTTGATACTGCTGGTGGAGCACCTTCTCAGCGACAGCTTCGTGTCGGTGAGTTGATAAGGCGAGCACTGAGCGATGTGCTGACACGCGGCGACGTTCATGACCCGGATCTGGGGCGAATGTCTATTACCGTTGGAGAAGTCCGTTGTTCACCTGATTTGAAGCACGCAACTGCCTTTGTTTTACCCTTAGGCGGCGGTGAGAAGGAACTTGCCCTACAGGCGCTGCGTCGGAATAAGGCCGAACTTCGTCACTTGGTAACCAAGGGTATTACGCTTAAATATGCCCCTGATCTGAAGTTTGAAATAGACGAGACTTTCGACCGCATGGATGAAACGCGTCGGCTTCTCTCCGACGAACATGTCAGGCAAGACATCGAAGACTGATGCATTTGCTCCGAAATGTTTGTTTTGCGGTTTTATTTGCCATAAATTCGGGGCAGGTTTTGGCACTTGAGTGCGGAGCGGTTGTTTTTTCAGGTGCTCCGTTCACAGTGTGCGAAGTTGATTCAGTCGCTGATAATATCCGTCTTTTTCACAGTGACAGGTCAGGAATGCCGATTGGGACATTCCAACGACTTGTTGATGAAATAACGCCGGCCAACCTGCTTTTTGCAATGAACGCGGGGATGTTTCATCCAAACAGGTCACCCGTAGGGCTCTACAAGGAGAATGGGCAGACTCTATCGCCGATCGTCCTTTCTGCGGGGCCGGGGAATTTTGGTCTGTTACCAAATGGTGTGTTTTGCATTTCCGATCGAAAACTCTTGGTGGTTGAGAGCCACGCGTATGCGTCGCAGCCTGAAATGTGCCGTGATGCATCGCAATCGGGCCCGATGCTAGTAATTGATAACGAAATTCATCCTAGGTTTATTCCTGAAAGTAGCTCCCGATTTATTAGAAATGGTGTGGGGGTAAGTCATAACGGGGAGCGCGCAGCATTTGTGGTCTCTGATGGGCCGGTCAATTTCTACGAGTTCGCGCGATTGTTCAGGGATCATCTCGGAACCCCAAATGCGCTCTACTTCGACGGCAAGGTATCGATGATGTATTCCAAGGAGCTGAACCGAAGTGATTTTGGATTTCCGGTGGGCCCCATGGTTGCGGTTGTCGAGCTCGGCAATCTTGACTGAAGGCGGGTCGGTCGTTAGCCGGCCTCATCGCTAGAGCGCTTTCGGAGGTTTAATGGGACGAAGGAAAAAGGGTCGCGACATATCGGGCTGGCTGATTGTCGATAAACCTGCGGGGGTCAGTTCTGCGGCGGTTGTAAATAAAGTCCGGTGGGCATTTGACGCGAAAAAAGCTGGTCACGCAGGAACGTTGGACCCAGAAGCTACGGGGATTCTGGCGATTGCACTTGGCGAGGCAACCAAAACCATTCCCTACGTCACGGATAGCCTCAAAGCATATGAATTCACGATGCGGTTGGGTCAGGCGACAAACACTGATGATGCGGAAGGTGTGGTCACACGGCAATCGTCCCATCGTCCAAGTGATGCCGAAATCAAAAATGCCCTGGGTAAATTTGTAGGAAATATCCGGCAGGTTCCTCCGGCGTTTTCTGCCGTCAAGATCGATGGCGAACGGGCATACAAGATGGCGCGCGAAGGAATAGACGTTGATATTGCTGCCCGTCCGCTTTGGGTCGACTCACTATTGCTGATTGATCGCCCAAGTCAGGATTATGCGGTTTTGGAACTCGTCTGTGGGAAGGGCGGGTATGTTCGGTCAATCGCACGCGACCTTGGTGAAGTACTCGGTTGCCATGGGCATGTAAGTACTCTCAGGCGTATTTGGTCGGGCCCTTTCAATATGCGGGACAGCGTTCATGTGGACTTACTCGACAAGTTCTCCAAAACGCCCGAACTGGACAAGTTTCTCAAACCCCTTGAAGTGGGATTGCTGAGTATTCCCAACGTAGTTCTCTCAAAAGAAGCTGTTAGCAAGCTTCGCAACGGAAACCCCGCGATGGTGGTCGCATCCGAGCTTCAATACGGCGACGAATGTTGGGGCTCTTTCGATGGTGAGCCAATTGCGATTGGGATCTACCGAGCAGGTGAGTTACACCCGACCCGTGTATTTGTTGGGGGCGAGGCGTGATTGTCCGTCAACATACCAAAGGCGACGCCCGTTCGGAGGCAATTTATTCGGATTGCGAGAATTATCGCTTCTCGTTGAGCAGAACTTGGAATTCTGAAGGAGGTAGAGCGCTTTTTGTCATGTTGAATCCTTCCACGGCTACGGAGCGACAGAATGATCCGACGGTCGAAAGATGCGAGCGCAGAGCCCGTGCGCTTGGGTTTGGTGCCTTTCGAGTAACAAATATATTTGCCTGGCGCGCAACTGACCCCAAGGAGTTGCGGTCTGTTCCAGACCCAGTTGGGGGCGAAAATGATCAATACATCCTTCGAGGTGTCGAATGGGCGAGCGCTGTGATTTGTGCGTGGGGTACACACGGTGAGTTACACAATCGTGGCAAAGCAGTAGAAGCGCTTTTGCGAGCACGCGGAAGCTCATTGATGGTTCTGGGTCTGACTAAAGATGGCCATCCAAAACACCCGCTTTACATCTCGTACAGAGAGCAGCCGCAGGTCTGGTAGCCTATTAACCATCACATTATTTTCCGCACGGTTAATGAGACGACAGTGTGCTAGCTCAACTCCAAGTAGCGCTTTTGTTGCGAGAGGGTGCGGAGATGCTGGCAATGATGTCATTGATATGCGTTGGCCTGCTTGGAATGGCATTTCTACCCGATCCAATGCCGCAATCTTTTGGCGAAGATCCAGGTTCGTCTGACCCAGATGTTGAAGATGGTGATGATCGCGAGTCGCTTGAGAATTTTCTATTCGGGACTGATTCTGACGATTTTCTGGTTGGTGGCGATCAGCTCGAATATGTCGACGGGTTTGGTGGGGACGACATGATTTCTGGTGGTGATGGGCCCGATCGTCTGCATGGGGGCCTTGGGGACGATACCATCGACGGTGGAGGCGGACGTGACGCGCTCTTCGGCCATATTGGAGATGACAGGATCAATGGAGATATTGGCGATGACCGTTTAGTCGGGGGTGACGGCAATGATCTGCTCATGGGGGGCGAGGGAGATGATCTTCTTTCTGGTTCTCTTGGAGCCGATAGACTTGTTGGCGGTCCTGGTCATGACACGTTTCATGGAGGCGAGGGTGACGATATTCTCGACGGGTTGTCGGGTGAGGAGCATCCCGAGAGAGATTATCTGAACGGTGGCGCTGGGATTGACGAGATCCGCGCAGGATTATCTGACATAGTAAGTGGTGGAACAGAGGCAGATAAGTTCATCGTTGAATTGATTGCGGGGGATGTAAATTCCCCGGCAGAAATCACCGATTTTGTTCCTGGTGAGGATGAAATTGAGATCCAAATGCCAAATGGAGAGCTTAAACCCGATATTCAGATCGTATCGCGAGACGGGGGCAGTCTGGTATTCGCGAATGGTCTGCCAGTTGTATTTGTCAGCAATATTGAAGGGCTCTCAGCCTCAGCAATCATGGCCACATCGGATTTCCCTGAGTAAAGTGACGCCAAAATACCCTCTTTCAAGTTTGGTGGAATCAGTCTAGACGACGCAACGCGCTAAAGAAGCGTATCCTCCATGGGCCTTGCTGGACGACATCCCGGCTTGTGCCATCACCTTAATCTCGAAAGGAGACCCCGATGTCGATTACTGCAGAAGAAAAAGCACGCCTCATCAAAGAGTTTGGTACCAAGGAAGGGGACACTGGTTCTCCGGAAGTACAGGTCGCCATCCTGACGTCGCGCATCACGACACTTACCGAACACTTCAAGACCCACAAGAAGGACAACCACGGTCGTCGTGGACTTCTTAAGATGGTAGCTCAACGCCGTAAGCTTCTCGACTACGTTAAGGGCAATGATCAGGCTCGGTATCAAGACCTTATTAAACGCCTCGGTATTCGTCGCTAATCTGTCGATTGATGCAGTTCTAACGCCCGCTTCGCTGAGCGGGCGTTTTTGTTTTTACGGCGTCTATTATCGCTTTCCCACCTTTTGCTTTCCCTGAGAGGCAAACTCCTGTATGGCCCCGCCATCTGAAACGTGACGCCCTAGACCCCGGCGCATGAAATGATGGAAGGGGTCGGTGGCAATGGGGCCGCCAATGAAACGAGAGACCCGGGAGCGCCCGGGAGAGCTCTCTGACAGGATACGATGATGTTCAACGAAGTTAAGAAATCAATCCAGTGGGGCGAAGAAACGCTTACACTGGAAACCGGAAAGGTCGCGCGGCAGGCGGATGGATCCGTGATCGCAACGCTTGGCGAAACCAGCGTGATGGCGAACGTAACCTTTGCCAAAGAACCGAAGCCGGGGCAGGACTTTTTCCCGCTAACCGTTCACTATCAAGAGAAATACTATGCGGCGGGCAAAGTTCCTGGCGGTTTTTTTAAGCGTGAGGCACGGCCAACTGAGAAAGAGACGCTGACAGCCCGCTTGATTGACCGTCCCATACGGCCGCTATTCGTTCCGGGCTTCAAAAATGAAGTTTTGGTCATGTGTACGGTGCTCAGCCATGATCTCGTAAACGATCCAGATATCGTCGCGATGATTGCAGCCTCTGCTGCGCTCACCATCTCTGGCGCGCCGTTTATGGGCCCCATTGCTGGTTGTCGCGTCGGCTTTGAGGATGGCGAGTATATCTTGAACCCGACCGTCGACGACATGCAGGGGCTTCGCAATAATCCTGAGCAACGCCTCGATCTCGTCGTCGCGGGTACCAAGGATGCAGTGATGATGGTCGAGTCGGAAGCATATGAGCTTTCCGAGACTGAAATGCTCGGTGCAGTCACATTTGCGCACGAGCAGATCCAGCCGGTTATCGATTTGATCATCGACCTCGCTGAAGAGTCTGCAAAGGAACCCTTTGATTTTACGCCTCCGGACTATTCCGAATTGTACGAGGCAGTAAAAGCAGCAGGCGAAGAGAAAATGCGCGCTGCTTACGCGATATTGGACAAGCAAGAGCGGCAAGTCGCTGTTGCAACCGCCAAAGAGCAAATCAAGGAATCCTTGAATGACGATCAACTGGAAGATTCCAATCTTGGTTCGGCGCTGAAGAAATTGGAATCTACCGTCCTTCGGAGTTCGGTTGTTAAGGACGGCAAACGCATCGATGGTCGTGCGCTCGATGAAGTGCGCTCCATCGTATGTGAGACTGGTCTCCTACCGCGCACACACGGTTCTGCTCTCTTCACGCGAGGTGAGACGCAAGGTCTGGTCGTGACGACCCTGGGAACGGGAGACGACGAACAGATTATTGATGCTCTGCACGGTAACTTCCGTTCCAACTTCCTTCTGCACTACAACTTCCCGCCGTATTCGGTTGGTGAAGCGGGGCGCGTTGGTCCTCCCGGACGTCGCGAGATTGGTCATGGCAAATTGGCTTGGCGTGCTCTGCAAGCTGTTTTGCCTGCGGCAACGGATTTTCCCTATACTATTCGGGTCGTCTCTGAAATCACCGAGTCAAATGGGTCCTCATCGATGGCCTCGGTCTGCGGTGGGTCACTTTCGATGATGGACGCCGGTGTGCCGCTAAAGGCGCCGGTTGCGGGCGTTGCGATGGGTCTCGTTCTCGAAGACGATGGCTCCTACGCAGTGCTCACAGACATCCTTGGGGACGAAGACCATCTCGGAGACATGGACTTCAAAGTTGCCGGTACTGAAAATGGCATCACGTCACTCCAAATGGATATCAAGGTTGCAGGCATCACGCCTGAAATCATGGAGAAGGCGCTTGAGCAGGCAAAGCGCGGCCGCATGCATATCCTCGAGGAGATGGGCAAAGCCCTAACCGAAGCAGGTGAATTCAGTGTTCATGCCCCGCGCATTGAGACGATGCAGATCCCGACCGACAAGATCCGTGAAGTTATTGGCTCTGGCGGTAAGGTCATTCGCGAGATCGTTGAGGTTTCCGGTGCCAAGGTTGACATCAATGACGAGGGCATCATCAAGATTGCCTCGCCGAATGGTGAAGCAATCAAGAAGGCATACGACATGATCTATTCGATCGTTGCTGAACCTGAAGAAGGAAAGATCTACCGCGGCAAAGTCGTGAAGCTGGTCGACTTCGGCGCTTTCGTGAATTTCTTCGGTAAGCGCGATGGTCTTGTCCATGTTAGCCAAATTGAAAACCGTCGCTTGAACCATCCTTCTGATGTCTTGAAAGAGGGCCAGGAAGTATGGGTCAAGTTGCTAGGCTTCGATGATCGTGGAAAGGTTCGCCTTTCTATGAAGGTCGTTGACCAAGAGTCCGGCGAAGAGGCCAGCAAAGAGGAAGCATCGGAGTAATCTCCGATAGCGATCCAGTTTTTTTGAGGGTTCGGCCAAGGCCGGACCCTTTTTTGTTGCCAAAACGTGACATGATTTGAGGATTGAGCGGAGGTGACTTAACGCGCTGCTATTCTTGGCGTTTTCTCCTCTTAGTGCTGTGAAAATCGGAAAATGTTTATGGTTAGTCGTCGTTTGTTTGTGAGTGCAGGTATCGCCAGCTTGTTTGTAGCGCCACGGCTTGCATTTGCTCAGCTCGCGCCTCAGATGGAGGGTAGTTACCAAATCCCTGAGCGATATTGGTTGCGCGAAGTAACTGTAAAGCGAAGTCTACCAGCAGGCGAAATCCACATACTACAAGGTGCCAAATTCCTATATTGGACTTTGGGAGATGGCCGGGCGTTGCGCTACGGCGTGGCTGTCGGTCAGGATGGCCTTCGTTTTACGGGAGCCGCTGAAGTCGGCCGAAAGGTGAAGTGGCCCAGTTGGCGGCCGACTGCATCGATGATTGCGCGCAATCCAAGTTATGCTGAATTTGCCAACGGCATGCCTGGTGGACCAAACAATCCTCTGGGCGCAAGAGCGCTTTATCTCTACCGGGACGGGCGTGATACGGCGATAAGAATTCATGGGACAACCAACCCAGCGAGTATTGGTACACCTTCCTCGAACGGGTGCTTTCGGATGTACAACAGTCACGTTATCGATTTGTTTGACCGCGTTCCCATCGGGACCAAGGTTGTTGCATATTGATATGCCAGACTACTTGTAGTTCACAGGTTCCATACCCATCTCATATCGCAAGACCCGAATGGATACGTGCTGCAAAGCGGGCGTTAAGGAAACGGGTGCTTATAGAAGGAGAAAGCCATGAACTTGGAAAAGTTCACGGAGCGGTCCCGTGGGTTTATGCAGGCCGCGCAAACGATTGCATTGCGAGAGAGCCACCAAAAGCTCGCGCCTGAACATCTTCTCAAAGCGCTACTTGATGATGATCAGGGCTTGGCTTCGAATTTGATCGAGCGAGCAGGTGGCGATGTTCGGCGCGTTGTCGAAGCTAACGATTTGGCACTTGAAAAAACGCCAAAAGTCACTGGGGACTCCAGCCAAATCTACCTCGACAGTGCTACAGCAAAGGTCGTCGCCGAGGCTGAAAAGCTTGCATCCAAGGCAGGTGATAGTTTTGTTCCGGTTGAACGTCTTTTGACTGCGCTGGCAATCGTGAAGTCTAAAGCGAATGATGCGCTAGCCACAGGGAATGTGTCTGCTCAGGCACTCAACTCCGCGATCAATGACATGCGGAAAGGCAGAACCGCGGACTCGGCATCAGCAGAAGACGGTTATGACGCGCTCAAGAAATATGCTCGCGACCTGACTGAAACGGCGGAACAAGGGAAAATTGACCCGATCATTGGTCGCGACGAAGAAATTCGCCGTGCAATGCAGGTTCTAAGTCGGAGGACAAAGAACAATCCGGTGCTGATTGGTGAACCGGGCGTGGGCAAGACAGCAATTGCTGAAGGGCTCGCTTTGAGGATTGTAAATGGCGATGTGCCTGAAAGCCTACGCAATAAGAAATTGCTCGCTCTGGATATGGGGTCACTTATCGCCGGGGCGAAATATCGGGGCGAATTTGAAGAGCGCTTGAAGGCGATCCTCAAGGAAATTGAGGCTGCAGCTGGCGAGGTTATCCTCTTCATAGACGAAATGCATGTACTTGTCGGAGCAGGCAAGACCGATGGCGCAATGGATGCGGCGAACCTGATCAAGCCGGCTCTTGCCCGTGGGGAGTTGCACTGCGTCGGTGCGACGACTCTGGATGAATATCGCAAATATGTTGAAAAAGACGCGGCACTCGCCCGGCGTTTCCAGCCTTTGATCGTGGAGGAGCCGACTGTCGAGGATACTGTCTCGATCTTGCGCGGCATCAAAGAGAAGTACGAACTGCACCATGGGGTGAGGATCTCAGACTCGGCGCTGGTCTCTGCGGCGATGTTGTCGCATCGCTACATCACTGACCGCTTCCTTCCAGACAAGGCGATTGATCTTGTGGATGAGGCTGCTTCTCGCCTGCGGATGGAAGTTGACAGCAAGCCAGAAGAGCTCGATGCGCTGGATAGGCAGATACTGCAAATGCAGATCGAGGCGGAAGCCCTCAAGAAAGAGGACGACGCCGCATCGAGGAGCCGACTGGAGAAGCTAGAGAAAGAGCTAGCCGACCTTCAAGAGCGGTCCGCTGAAATGACTGCAAAGTGGCAGTCTGAGCGAGATAAGCTCGAAGGTGCCCGTGGCTTGAAGGAGCAACTAGACCGGGCGCGCGCAGATTTGGAAATAGCCAAGCGTGAAGGGAACCTCGCGAAGGCAGGTGAACTTTCATATGGTGTTATCCCACAGATCGAGCGTCAGCTCTCCGAGGCTGAAACTCAAGAAGCCGATGGACTGATGGTCGAAGAAGCAGTTCGGCCCGAGCAGATTGCAGAAGTGGTCGAACGCTGGACCGGAATTCCAACGTCCAAGATGCTTGAGGGCGAGCGAGAGAAGCTGCTTCGAATGGAGGAAGAGCTTGGACGCCGTGTTGTGGGCCAGAAAGCGGCTGTTCGAGCGGTTTCCAATGCCGTTCGACGGGCGCGAGCCGGTTTGAATGACGAGAACCGCCCACTCGGCTCTTTCCTGTTTCTCGGTCCGACGGGGGTCGGCAAGACTGAACTGACAAAGGCTGTCGCTGAGTATCTCTTCGACGATGACAGCGCTATGGTCAGGGTCGATATGTCGGAGTTCATGGAGAAACACGCGGTTGCCCGTTTGATCGGTGCGCCACCCGGCTATGTTGGATATGACGAAGGCGGTGTTCTGACCGAAGCTGTCCGACGTCGCCCCTACCAGGTTGTTCTGTTCGATGAAGTGGAAAAGGCACATCCTGACGTGTTTAACGTCCTGCTGCAGGTTCTGGATGATGGTGTCCTCACGGATGGACATGGCCGTACGGTTGACTTCAAACAGACGCTTATCGTGCTGACGTCAAATTTGGGTGCGCAGGCGTTGAGCCAACTCCCGGATGGCGCTGATGCCAGTCAGGCGAAAAGGGATGTCATGGATGCTGTAAGAGCCCATTTCCGACCAGAGTTTCTCAACCGGCTTGATGAGACAATAATCTTTGATCGACTGGGCCGTGCTGACATGGATGGTATCGTTAATATCCAGCTAGCAAGATTGGAAAAGCGTTTGGCCTCGCGCAATTTGTCTTTGACTCTGGATGACGGCGCTTTGAAATGGCTCGCTGATGAAGGGTACGATCCAGTATTTGGGGCACGGCCTCTAAAGCGGGTTATTCAAAGGGCTCTGCAGGATCAGCTCGCTGAGATGATCCTTGCTGGAGAGGTATCGGATGGTGATACCGTACCCGTTAGCGCAGGGGCAGATGGACTGATCGTGGGTGAACGCGTGTCCGGCTCGAGCCGCCCCCGCCCCGATGATGCTGTAGTGCACTGAATGGATGGTCTCGGGGCAATAACGTTCGGTAAGCCCCGAGACAAATCTTAGATCATTCGGATAACGTCTTTGTTGATCGCGAGCATGTAGCCTCGGCGCGCTATGTTCTTGACCAGAAGCTCGCTGATCATCTGGTTGCCGAGACTGTCCCTAAGTCTCTTTATACGTGTCGCGCCAGCTGACTCATCGCAATCATCTGCACGCCTTCCTGAAATGACGGCCTCAATCTCTGCACCTGATAGAACTTCGTCATCCATACGGGCTTCCGCCAATACACTCAGTGTCTCGATCGCGGCATCCGTGAGTTTGAACTCAAAATTGTTGAGCAAAACAATGTTTTGATCCCTACTGATCAGTAGGGAATTCACCTCAATACCGCTCCTTTCGATTTGACCCATGCGCCGGTTCAGGGCGATCAACATTAGGAGAAAGCTTACCGCCGCAATCAAAAGCGCGGCTGCGAAAACAAGAAGAACGAATATCACAAATCGATATGAGGCCAGCGTGTCGGAAAATGCCGTTCCTGACTGGGCGAGGATTTCCAGTAATTTAATTTCGGCTTGAGACGTCAGATTGTTGTTCTCAACAAATATTTGTTCAACGCGAGAATTAAAGGCATTCGCATCTGGCAGGTTGACGAATAGCAGGACAGCGGCGCCGCAAAGCAAGATGCCGATTGCGATAATGCCGCCCCATACAATGCGCGTGCCGGCTATTCGGGCATCAGAAGCGGAGGAAGTAGTCTCCGGCACTATCTTTCCTTTCATCCAGACCGTTCTCGGAAAACACTGAAAGAATTGTCAGCATTTCCCACCCTTGTGAGGCGAGACGATCTTCTAATTCTTTTCGGGCATTGTCGAGGTCACACCTGCCGGAAATCTCGGCAACGCCATAGTGCAATCTGAGCGGGTCGTCCCGTTTGGCCTTGTAGTCGGCAAAACAGGCGGCCTGAGCAAAGTTTGCAAGGCAGGAAAGGTAAAGGGTCAAGGTTGCAGCGCGGATCATAGGAATCAGAACAACGTAACGAGCGTTGTAATGCAATATCATCTACTGTTCGGAGCTTAAGAAATGTGGATTCTGTTTCCCTAATGGGATTTTCGCGAGGTTGTCATTGGCTCACTGCTCTGCTCAATAAAGTACATGACCCAATTACAGCCCGATTATCTCTTAGAAACCGACTATCTTCGCGAGGGCGCACATTCGATTGCTGGTGTCGATGAAGTAGGCCGCGGACCAATCGCAGGTCCGGTTACCGCTGCTGCTGTTGTTCTTGATGCTGAAAACCTGCCGACCGGCTTGAATGATAGCAAGAAGCTTTCAGCTCGAAAGAGGGAGCAACTTTTTGACCAGATAATGCGTACGTCAGTGGTATCAATTGCGCATGCTTCAGTCGATGAGATTGATGATTTGAACATTCTATATGCGTCACATCTGGCAATGGTTCGGGCTTGTAACGGACTTCCGATACGACCATCAGTTGCACTGATAGACGGCAATTTGGTTCCCCAGGATCTGGGCCTTAAGGCGGTCCCTGTTGTCAAAGGCGATGCCCGTTCGCTCTCGATCGCCGCCGCTTCGATCGTGGCCAAGGTGACCCGTGATCGGCTCATGGTGGATTTGGCGCAACAATACCCTGGGTACGGCTGGTCCCAGAACGCAGGTTATCCCACTAAAGCCCATTTGGAGGCGCTCCGAGATATCGGGGTGACCCCTCATCATAGGCGATCTTTCCGCCCTGTGCACAATATATTGTATCAAGTGAAATCGTAACTTGTTGATTCAAAAAAACTTTTGACAGCGAATCGCCTCTGAATCATTTTGGTGGACAAGATCGAGTGGAAAAATCCACCGACATAAGAGGCAGATAAATGACGACAAAAATAAAAGAGGCGGGTGCATCTGCACTCCCGTTGAACACAATTCTTGATGGGGACTGCATCGAAATGATGAACAGTCTCCCCGCGGGTTCGGTTGATCTTATCTTCGCCGATCCGCCGTATAATCTTCAGCTCCGTGGTGACCTCCATAGGCCGGACAACTCAAAGGTAGATGCCGTTGATGACCACTGGGATCAGTTCGACAGCTTTGCGCGTTATGATGCCTTCACGCGTGCCTGGCTGAAGGCGGCGCGACGACTGTTGAAGCCGAATGGAGCAATCTGGGTCATTGGCTCCTACCATAATGTCTTCCGGCTCGGCGCCGAACTTCAAAACCAGGGATTCTGGCTTTTGAATGATGTGGTTTGGCGAAAGTCGAATCCGATGCCAAATTTCCGTGGCAAGCGGCTCACGAATGCACATGAGACCCTTATTTGGGCTTCGAAAGAGGAAGGCGCTAAATACACCTTCAATTATGAAGCTCTGAAGGCGTTGAATGAGGGTATTCAGATGCGCTCGGATTGGGTCATCCCTCTTTGCACCGGACACGAGCGACTTAAGGACTCGAACGGTGAAAAAGCGCATCCGACGCAGAAACCGGAGGCGCTGTTGCATCGTGTGCTTCTTGCGACAACAAATCCGGGCGATGTAGTTCTTGATCCATTTTTTGGCACGGGCACGACGGGTGCCGTTGCCAAGATGTTGGGGCGTGAGTTTATCGGAATTGAACGCGAAGAAGCCTATCGCGAAGTTGCGAAGAAGCGGATTGCGGCAATTCGAAAATTTGACAAGGAAGCGCTGGAAGTCAGCGCGTCGAAGCGAGCAGAGCCGCGCGTTGCATTCGGCGTTCTGGTGGAGCGCGGACTGCTCCGACCGGGTGAAGAGCTTTGGTCTGTGAATGGTCGTCACAAGGCGAAGGTGCGTGCGGATGGGACACTCATCGGAAACGATATTAAAGGATCGATCCATCAGGTTGGTGCCCACCTCGAAGGAGCACCGAGCTGCAATGGCTGGACCTATTGGCAGTTCAGACGTGAAGGGCAGAAAGTTCCAATCGACGTTCTGCGCCAACAAATCCGTGCAGAGATGCGCGAGCACTAATTAGTTTTACCGCCGGTGCCTGTGGCCAATGGCCGACGATGGCACAAACTTGCCCCGCCAGTCGGCGGGGCTTTTTTGTTAACCTCGGCTGGGCATTGGGTTCGTTCCGGTTTTGTAGGGTGCCCAGTCAGTGATCTCGGGATAATACATGGCTCTCCATCGGCGCACTCTCGGGTTCATTATGCGGCGCCAAATGGGAGGGATCATCGCCGCAAATGTCATTAGTGGATACCCATGTGGTAATTGCGGAGCATCTACATCGTCATATGTCTGCAGAAGTGGGAAGCGCCTGTCAGGTTTGTAGTGATGATCCGAGTGTCGCTGGAGATTGATTAATAACCAGTTAGACCACCGGTGCGATGCATTCCATGAGTGCCGAGGTTTAACGTGTTCGTAACGTCCGTTGCCGAGGTGCTTCCTCGTCAGTCCGTAGTGTTCAACGTAATTGGCAAGCTCCAGCTGCCATATTGCCACGAATGCCTGGGTCACAAACAGGAAGACACCGAGAGGGCCACCTAAGATCAACGACAAAATGAGAAATCCGACCTGCAACGCGGCGTAACGCCAGAAGGGGTTTGAAAGTGACCATGAAGATTTATTTCGCCGAGCGAGCATCGCTTTTTCAGCATTGATTGCGGACGTGAGGCATTCTCGTAATACCCGTGGAAAGAACCGATGGAACCCTTCGTTGTAGCGGGCAGTAACTGCGTCTCTTGGGGTCCCCACCCATGGATGATGAACCAAAAGGTGCTCAGTCCTGAAGTGGGAATACAAAACTGAAGCGAGTAGGATATCACCTAGCCAACGTTCAATTTTCGGCTTTTGATGCATGAGCTCGTGGGAATAGTTGATTCCAACGGTGCCGGAGATGACGCCCATTCCAAAAAAGACAGCCCATGACTGAAAGATGGTCAGGTGTTCCGCGCGCGGAACATACCAAAGTAGGCCAAATAGTGTAATCAGTTGGATTGGCGTCCAGATCAGTGTGATTGCTCGGTACCAGAAAAGTGCTGCTTCGGGAGTTTCCGGGTCGGCATTTTTTGTATTCACGCTGGAAATCAAGTCCAATGCCGAAAACAAGTACCATGTAGACAGGGGAACCAAGGCGAGTGCCCAACCGCCCTGAATTGCTCCGAACCAGATCAGGGGAATGAGGAACAGAGATAGCCAGAACGGAAGTGCGGGAAGAAGTTTTGGAGTTGTTGAACGCATAAAACGATCCCCGCTCTGTAAAGGGTTTCTTAAGGCTATCTGCAGGCGTTCGGAGCCTCAATTCCACATTTCGTCGCCCCGGATCAGATCAAACGCTTTTCGCATGACGGTGGGGAGGTGTGACGGGCTGAATCTGGGCGGTGGATACCATTCCAGATCGTCAAGTAGATCGGGCGTATCGGTTCGTGTGATGAATATCTCGAGGCGCAGGTGGAAGTGTGTGAAAGTGTGACGTACCTCGCCTTCGACACGGTGCCAATCCCCGGCGAAGGGTGGACGCATCGCAGGCGTGGTCTCTGACCATTCGGAGCTCGGCCATCCGAGCATATTTCCTAAGAGGCCGCTTGGTGGGCGGCGTTGGAGGAGCCATGCACCGTCGCGATTCCGTCGTGCAATGTAGAGACTGCCATTACGCGTCGGTTTCGGTTTCTTTGGGAGTTTGCGCGGTAGGCTGTCTGCAATCCCTTGCCGCCTGCCCTCACAGTGTTCCTGAAATGGGCAAATGCCGCAAGCAGGAGAACGCGGCGTGCAGATTGTAGCGCCGAGGTCCATCATGGCCTGCGCAAAATCCCCTGGTCGTTCTGTGGGTGTCAGATCTGCGACATGGGCAAAGAGAATGGGCTTGGATTTTGGCAGTGGGGCTTCAACAGCGAATAGGCGGGATGTGACCCGCTCGATGTTTCCGTCCATGACAGGTGATGGCAAGTCAAAGGCTATAGCACTTATCGCGGCGCTTGTATAAGGGCCGATCCCAGGGAGCGATAAGAGTTGTTCATGGCTTGCTGGAAATTTGCCGCCATGCTCCGAGTACACGACGCGGGCGCATTTCAACAGGTTCCGCGCGCGAGCGTAATAACCAAGCCCCGCCCAAGCGGCCATTACATCTGAGTCTTTAGCATTGGCAAGGTGCGAAACGGTTGGCCACCGCCTTGTAAAGTCGTGAAAATACGGTGTGACCGCTGCGACTGTTGTTTGCTGCAGCATGATTTCCGACAGCCACACGCGATATGGGTCAGGTGTGACTCCTGCCAAGCGTTGCCTCGGTGAAACACGCCACGGCAGATCGCGCGCATGGAGGTCATACCAGTCTAGCAATTTTTCGCTTAGGCTCAGGTCACGCAATATTTATCCTCTCGTTGGTGTGCTTTCACTGGTGTCTGGAGCGGCAGGCTCTAAAGTGCGAAAGTAGAATGGCTGTTCAGAGACGCAATACGGGACGCAGCGGATTTACGCGTGCAAGCGCATTATTGCAGGCGCGTATACGTGAAGCGAGTTCGATACGGGGCTTTGGAGAGACCCGTATACTAACTCATTGGCGGGAGGTTGTCGGTGCGTCATATGCGGACGTCTGCTTGCCAGTTAAAGTGTCCTACAAAAGGTCTGGTATCGGCGCTACTTTGACGATCCTGACAACAGGCGCACAAGCTCCGATGTTGGAAATGCAGAAACAGCATATTCTGGACAAGGTTAATGCCTGCTACGGGTATCGCGCGATACACGAGATTAGGATCACGCAAACTGCACAGACTGGATTTGCAGAAGGTCAGGCCAGCTTTCGCGGGCCGAAAGCAGTCAAATTAAACTCGGCTGAAACGAAGCGTGTAGGAGAGGCTGCCATGCAGTTGGCGACGGACATTCAAGATGAGCGTTTGAAGGTCGCGCTGGCTAAGTTGGGTGGCGCAGTCCTTACGCGATATGGAAAAAATGAAAATCAGGAGTGAACATGGATCGTAGAGGTTTTCTTGCCGCCACAGGTGCAAGTAGTGCGTTGGCAATTGTCGGAGCGTTTCCCGCTTTTGCACAAGATACGGAGAGCGGCGGGACTGAGATCATTGAAATGGTTTTGGGTAACCCGGAGGCCAATGTGGAGGTTGTTGAATATGCCTCGTACACCTGCCCGCATTGCGCGAATTTCCATGCCTCGGTCTATCCGGTGTTGAAATCTGATTTCATTGATACGGGTAAGATTAAGTTTGTGTACCGTGAGGTATATTTTGACCGCTTTGGCCTTTGGGCGTCGATGGTGGCGAGGTGTGGCGGTGAGCAACGTTTCTTTGGATTGACGAAGATGTTCTACGAGAAACAGCGCGAATGGACTGCTGGTGGCGATCCGGTCGCTATTGCTGAGAATTTGCGCAGCTACGGAAAAGTAGCAGGATTGAGCGATGAGACGCTGGATGCTTGCCTTACTGACGCAGAGAAGGCGCAGGCGCTGGTCGATTGGTTCCAAAAAAACACTGAGGAAGACGGGATCAACTCGACGCCGAGTTTTGTGATCAATGGTGAAAAATTCGAAGGAAGTTGGGATAACGATCTTATCCCGGCGATTGAGGCTGCGCTCGGCTAATGCGATTGTGGCGCGTCTAGGCCAATCATGGACAGTGCTTCAAACAATGGGGCGCTGTCCGCAAAGGTAAGCCGGACAGGAACGGTCAGAACCTTCTGCTGGAACTGAGGTGGGAGTCGAACGGCATCCTTCTCGGTTGTTACAAGTTGTGCCCCGCGCAACTTCGCTTCGTTTTCAAGGCGTGTTATCAACCCATCGGAAAGGGATTGGTGATCACTTAACGGTTCGCCGTGGATCAATTCGGCACCCATTTGGCGCAGGGTCGCGAAGAATTTCTCTGGATGCCCAATTCCAGCAAATGCGAGTACGCGCATCCCCTGCCATGGCATGCCCGTCTGGAGTGGAAGCAACTCTCCTTCAAGCAGGGGTAGTTTCTGTGGAAGTGGGCTTGTTTTCAGGAAGCTACGTCGTTCGGTTTCGCGCCCGATGACGAGCAGGAGATCAGCACGACCAAGCCCCTTTTCAATAGGCTCTCTGAGTGGTCCGGCAGGAATGACGTGACCGTTTCCAAAACCACGCTTCGCGTCAACGACGACGACTGAGAGATCTTTGAAAATGTCTGGATTTTGGTGGCCGTCATCCATCAGAATAACGTCGGCTCCAGCGGACTCTGCCTCTGCAACTCCTAAAGCGCGGTCCTTTGCGACCCAGGTGGGAGCAAACGCAGATAGCAAAAGAGGTTCGTCGCCGACGTCTTGAGCGGTGTGGACTCTCTCATCGACCTTTACCGGCCCCTGGAGAGATCCACCGTAGCCTCTCGAAACAATATGTGGGGAAAACCCCATGGCCTGGAGCTGCTGGGCAAAGGCGATCACCGTGGGAGTTTTGCCGGTCCCACCTGCGTTGATATTGCCGATGCAGATCACAGGAACACGTGCTTTATGGATTGCGGGCCGGCGGAGGCGGCGGGCGGTTACGTATGCATAAAGTGCCCCTAGCGGCTGCAATAGTAGTGCCAGAGGGCCAGCTGGGGCATACCAGAAACGGGGTGGCCTCATGCTGCGGACCTTTGGTCGAGTAGTCTGCCGAGTGTGGCTTCGAGTCGTGTTGCGGCTTCGGCGCCTTCGGAGATGACCTCCCATGCGTGACCCGCCTGCTCCGCGTTAATATTCGCGGCAAGTAGTGCCTCAACAGCATCTGCGAGGCCGGTTTCATCTGAAATTGAGCGCGTGGCGTTTGCCTTTTGAAGTCTTTGGAATTTTTGTTCGTATGGGCTCGTTTGAGGACCGTGAATAATTGCCGATCCGAGTGACGCGGGTTCAAATGGATCGACCCTGCAAATATTGCTGAGGCTTCCGCCGATAAATGTGATGGGTGACAGGCGGAGCCATGTTCCCGGAGAACTCATGTCATTGGTGATAAAGACCTGCGTTGCATCGGTAATATCGTTTGCATCGGGGTCGCTTGCAACCTGAAGGCCGGCCTTTTCAAGTTCAATCTTTGCGTCGACTGAACCTGTTAGGATCAAAAGCAAGCGATGGGCACTGCGGCTGGCGCGTTTGTGGGCTTCGATGACTGCGGGAAGCTCGTCGGGGTGTGGATCATGAGCAAGCCAGATGGGCCTTGTTTGTATGGATTTTGTGAGTTTTGCCTGAAGGCGTTCGTCGCTATTCGGAACGGCGTTCGGGTCGTCCAGTTCGCCTAGGTTTTCGACGTTAGCGGTGGGGGTTCCGTAGCGTCTGAGACGGGCCGCGGAGTCTGCATCGGTTGCGATGGCAAGATCGAAACGCCGGAATAGTGCGCGGCGGGATGTTCGAAACCACCCTGCGGGAGTCTGACTGATTTCGCGATCGGTCGCATTGGTAAAAATGCGTTTTGTTTCAAAGGGATCGAGTGCAGTGAGCAGGGTTGGGGAGAGGGGGCCGCCTAGCCATATCAGGATGTCGGGTTGCCAGTGGCGGACGAAGGCGCGGGGGTTTGCGAGGCAGTCCTGCGGTTGCAGGATGAACGCGGGGTGGGGTGTGGGTTCGGGCAGGGTCTCGGATGTCAGAAGGACAGTGAACTCATATCCTGCCTCCTCTAATCGATCCACAATTTTCGCTATTGATATCAATCCCTTATGGGACGGACAGTGGAGCCAGATCAAGGGGCCGCGAGGGCGGGAAGGCCAGTCTGTGCGGGTCAACGCGGGGGCTCCGTTGCGGCATTTGGTCGGTCATTTCAACCTACGATACTGGAGTGCGAGGTCAAGCTGGCGACACCTGAAAAGGGGCAAAACCGCGATACACAATCCATGCACAACTGATGCACAACCTATGCATATCGCACCTGCAGAAAGTCTAACAAATTACTAATAACACCAAGGTCAAGCCAGCGCGTCGAGGAGCTGTGCGTGGAGGGCTATTCCGCCTGCGATCATGCCGTCGATTTGTGGCTGGCGGTTGTTGAACCGCGGTGTGCTGCCACGCCGGTCTGTCACCGCGCCGCGTGCCTCGGAAACGATCAGTGCGCCTGCCGCTACGTCCCATTCCCATGTCGGCCGTAATGTGAGCATGGCGTCGAATTGCCCCTCAGCCACAAGGCAGAGCCGATAGGCTAGCGATGAGCGGAAGGCGCGATGGAATGGCGGTGCGGCCGCTGAACGCCAGTGATGGGGGTCAAGGTTCGGACGGGTTGCGAGGACTTCTGAGTCTGCGAGGGACGTTCGGGAGGACGCGTTGATCGGTGCTCCGTTCCGGGTTGCACCCTCTCCTAGTGCTGCGGCAAAAGTCAGCCCGTGGCGCGGAAGATGTACGGCGGCGGCGACGACCGTGCCGTTATCGACAACGGCAAGGGAATGGCCCCAATCCGAGCCGCGATCAATGAAGGCGCGGGTGCCGTCAATCGGATCGACGACAAAGACGCGCTGTGCATCCAGACGGGCGCTGGTGTCTTCGGACTCTTCGGAGAGCCAGCCGTAGTCAGGACGCGCTGCAGTGAGATTGCTGCGGAGCATGTCATCGACAGCGAGATCAGCCTCGGTCACAGGGCCTGCGCCTTCGGGTTTGTGCCAGACCTTTGGGTCGCCATCGAAGAAGTGATTGGCTATGCGACCGGCTTCTTCAGCGGCTTCGACGAGAAGTGTTAGGTCACTCTCCGGCAAGGGTCATCCCTTCGATCAGGATCGAGGGAACAACCCGGCTTAGATGGGGCCGTGCGTCATTGGCGGGAATGATCCGCATGAGCATGTCCCGCAGATTGCCCGCGATGGTGCATTCATTGACCGGATAGGCAATTTCACCGTTTTCGACCCAGAAACCGCTCGCCCCGCGCGAATAATCGCCGGTATTGGGATTGATCGTGGAGCCGATCATCGAGGTGACCAAGAGGCCGGTTCCCATGTCGGAAAGCAGATCATTGAAGCTTTTGTCGCTCTGGGTCAGCGCTATGTTCGATACGCTGGGGGACGGTGGCGCACCTGTCCCGCGCACGGCATTGGCACTGCTGTCCATGCCCAGCTTGCGCGCATTGGCGAGATCGAGCACCCAGCCCGTCAGTATGCCGTTATCAACAAGCGCGCGCTCGCGGGTCGGGAGACCTTCGGCATCAAAGAGCCGGGAAGCGGCTGCTCGTCTGCGGTGCGGTGTCTCGGTAATCGACAGGCCGGTGGGCAGGATTTGCTCGCCCAAGGCATTGCGTAGCCAGCTTGAGCCGCGGGCGATCGCCGCGCCGTTAATCGCCATCAGGACGTGACCGATGAGCGAATCCGCCACGCGCTCGTCATAGAGCACAGGGTAGCTGCCGGTTTTGGGGCGGCGCGGATTCATTCGTGAAACGGCACGCGTGCCGGCGGTGCGGCCAATTTCGATAGCGCTGCGCAGGTCCGACTGGAAGATGCGGCTGTCGTGATCGTAGTCCCGCTCCATTCCCGTTCCGGTACCGCTGATGGCAACGCAGGATATGCCGCGGTCGGAGCGCTGGTATCCCGCGGAGAAACCGTTGCTTGCGGCAATATGGATGCGGCGATGACTGTATCCGGCGGATGCCCCCTGAACCTGCGTGACGCCTGTGACGCCAAGGGCTGCGGCTTCGGCTTCGGCTGCGTCGCGCTGAAGTGCTGCTGGATCGGGTTCGTCGCTCGGGTCGAACATTTCGAGCGCGGAGGTGTCGAGATCGGTGGCGAGCTGTGAGGGGTCCGCAAGCCCCGCGTAGGGGTCTTCGGGGGCTTCGCGGGCCATGGCGATTGCACGTTCCGCCACTTGACGGAGGGCGTCATCGCGTGTGTCGGACGAGGAAACACAAGCCTGCCGCTGGCCGACAAATACGCGCAGGCCGACGTCTATACCTTCGGAGCGTTCGGCGTGTTCGAGCGCACCGCCGCGCACGTCGATGCTGGTAGAGGTACCATCGACGGCCAGTGCATCGGCGGCGTCCGCGCCAGCGCTTCTCGCGAAGTCGAGGAGGCGTGTGGTCAGGCTTTCGAGTGATTGCGTCATCGGTCGATCCTCATGCTGTATGCCTGAGGTAGCCCCCCCGACCCGCTATCGCAAGGGCGGGTTACTGGATGCGCTGGCCGTTGACGATAACATGCCCCTGTTCGTTGATCTCGAGCGTGGAGCGCAGCTGATCCGGGCCGACCACATTGGCGAACATCCCGAGCATCATGCGCGCACCCATGACCTGATCTTCAGGCAGCATTCCGAGGGCTGCAAGTTTCTCAAGAAGGGCATTCAGGCCAATTGCTTCGAGAATGGCGGAGCCTTGTGCGCTGGGCATATCGGGGATGGGTCCGGGGCGCGTATAGTCGAGTTCGAAGGCACCGCTGCCGGTCACCTCAGCGCCCACGCCTGAGAGCCGGAGCGCATCTATCGACAGGCTGTGAAGTTCGGCGGGCATGTCGGCATCCAGCATCATTTCGGCTTGCTCGGGGTCGAGAAGGTCAAACAGAAGGCGCAATGTGCCTGAGAGGGCGATCTCGGCGCTGATCGGGCCGTTGTCGAAACTCCCGGCAGGGTCGATCATGCCCCAGAGCATGTCATCAATGACGAGGTCTGTGATCCCGAGGGCTGCGGAAAAAGGTTCCGGCGTAAGGCTGCGGGCGAGCGGGGTATTCAGGGCGATGTTGTAATTGCCCAGAGAGATGGTGACAGGAGCAGGGAGCATCATGGTGCTCACCTCGACGTTCAGGCCGCCGAGACTGCTGGAGACAGCGAGGCGCTCGCCGTTGATTGCAGCGGCTGCGCCGCCGCCATCGCCGGTGATGATCGCGGAATGGGTGAGGCCGTCTTCCATTATGGTGACGAGGGTTTTGGATGGGCCGTACGAATATGACGACTCGCCCGCGAGTCCGGCTGCGATTGCGGCTTCGGGCGCATTGGGGTCGAAACCCTCGGGAAGGGTGGCGCTTGCGACGACGCTGATGGAATTGAACTGGCTGGTGATGTTGAAGAGGTCGCTCTCGTCAGCGATTTCCATGAGGAGGTCGATGGAGCCTGCGGCGAGGTCGTAGGAAATCACTTGGGGGTCATTGCCGGAAAAGCTGTAGGTTCCGCTGAGATCGTTGACGAAAACGGTTGCGGTGACGGGGATTGGTTCGCCGTCTTCGACAGCTTTGGTTATCGCGAGGGTGGTGCGGTCCGTGGCGAGATCGTAGGTGAGGCTATCGGTGTCGCCGGAGGCGGTCATGGCCATGTCGCCAAATCCGATGGACAGGGTGACGCGGTCGGAGGGGCTGCCGTCTGCGGCGGTGAAGGTGACCGGCATCGCGGGGGGCAGGATCACATCGACCGTGCCATCGCCATTGGCTGTGAAGCGCAGGCTCTCGAGGGTGGCGAGCATCCTGATGTCGGGATCTGTGAGGGTGATCTGCATGTTTTCGATGGTCACGGCATCCGGCGAGACGCGTTCGGAGCCTATGCTGATCGATTCCGCGCCGATCAGGTCAAGCTCGGCTTTCCAGCTCTTCCAGACCTGTTCGGCGGTGACGTCCGCATTCGCCAGAGCCGGAAGCGTGGCAAGTGTGGCGGGAAGAAGGAGGCGCGGCAGGGGGCGGGACATCGGTTATCCTTTCGAAAACAACGGGGCGATGATCGGGTGCCTTGCCCTGCCGGTCAAGGTCGGTGATGGTGCGCGGGGCAGGAATTGAGAAGGCGAGGCACGATGACTGGAACGCAATTTCCCGACATGGCCGGTAAAGTGGTCGCAATTACTGGCGCGAGCCGTGGCATTGGCGCTGCGGCGGCGCGGCGATTTGCAGAAGCGGGGGCGTATGTCGCGCTGATCGCGCGGAACCGTGCAGCCACCGAAGAAGTGGCGAATGTGATCAATGCCGAGGTGGGTGCGGAGCAAGCCATTCCCTGTGTCGCGGATGTATCTGTGCGGGGCGAGGTCACAGCTGTGATCGGCGAGATCGTCGATAAATTCGGGCGATTAGACGTCCTGATCGGGAACGCGGGCATCATCGGGCCGATGAGCGGGATCGAAACGGCCGACCTTGGCGGCTTCACCGAAACTGTCGCTACCAATTTCACTGGTGTTTTCGAGGGAATTCAGGCGGCCGCACGGGTGATGATCCCGCAGGGTGGCGGAACGATCATTACCGTCTCGTCCGGCGCGGCGCACAGGCCCCTCGAGGGCTGGGCCGCTTATTGCAGCTCGAAGGCGGGCGCCTACATGCTGACCCGCGCTGCTGATCTGGAGTTCCGTTCGCGGGGTATCCGCGTTTTGGGGCTCTCTCCCGGAACGGTGGCGACGGATATGCAGCGGGAAATCAAGACATCTGGTTTGGGTGAGATCGCGCAGCTCGATTGGTCGGTGCATATTCCGCCCGAGTGGCCTGCTGAAGCACTGGTATGGATGTGTGGGCGGGAGGCCGATCCCTGGCTGGGCGACGACGTTTCACTGCGGGAGGAGGATGTGCGTCGCAAGGTAGGACTGATCACATGATCCACGTCGAGCGGGAAGGCCCGAGGGTCACGATCACGCTGAACCGCCCTGACAAAGCCAATGCGCTGACACGCGAGATGCTCGCGTCAATTGCACAGGCGGTGGAGACCAACGCCGATGCGCGGGCGCTGGTGCTGACCGGGGCGGGGAAGGTCTTTTGCGCGGGGATGGATTTGGCGGAAGCGGAAACGGGCCTGCCAACGGACGCTGTCTGGAGCGAAGCCTCGGAAGCGATTGCCGGATTTCAGGGATTGAGTATCGCCGCACTGAACGGGACGCTTGCCGGCGGTGCGTTCGCTCTGGGCCTGGCCTGTGATCTGCGGCTTGCAGTGCCGACGGCAAAGTTTTTCTATCCGGTGATGCGGCTGGGCTTTCGCCCGCAACCACATGATCCGGCGCGGCTCCGAAACCTGATCGGGCCTGCGCGGGCGAAGATGATCCTGATGGCAGGTGAAAAGATCACCGCGGATGAGGCGCTGGGCTACGGGCTGATCGATCGGATTGTCGAACCGGACGCGATGGCCGAAACGCTGGAGCGGATGACCGAGGGTGTCTGTGCGGCCTCAGAAGGGCATCTACGGGCGATCAAGGGGATGATCGACGGCTAACGCCGCTTTCCCGGTGTGCGGGACAAGAAAGCTGGCGGGCGCTTGGCGACCCAGTTCGCGAATTTGGCGAGGCGCGGATGGGTGAGGAGCGCCTCCGGCGTGTTATAGTGGCGGGCCAGTTCGGCCTCTGTCAGGGTCGCGTGGATTTCCTTGTGGCAGATGTGATGGAGAAGAACCGTCGGGCCGCCCTTGCCGCCTTTGAGTTTCGGGATCAGGTGGTGCAGGCTCTGCGGGACGTCGGGCGGGATCGGACGCTGGCAAAGGGGGCAGATCGGGTCGTCTTGCATGGCGGGTTGATCCTCGGGCAGGGCTCAGGGCAAGAGGATGGCACGAATTGGCGCAAGGGCAAGGCATGGGCAAGTCAGCAGCGGTGATTGGCGCGGGTCCGGCGGGGCTGATGGCTGCCGACGTTTTGTCGGCACGTGGGCTCGCGGTGACTGTCTATGACGCCATGCCGTCGCCCGCGCGAAAGTTCCTGATGGCCGGGAAATCGGGGCTGAACATCACCAAAGACGAGCCTGCCGCGGATTTCATTTCCGCCTTTGGAGAGCCACTTCCCGAGGCGCTGCACAGAGCATTGTGTGGCTTTGGCCCGCAGGAGGCGATAGCATGGGCCGAGGGGCTGGGGCAGCCGCTCTTTACCGGGAGTTCAGGGAGGGTGTTCCCGACGGCCATGAAAGCCTCGCCTCTGCTGCGTGCGTGGCTGGCACGGCTCGAGGCGCAGGGGGTTCGGTTGGAACGCCGTGCGTGCTGGGAAGGCTGGGACGGGAGCAGGCTGCTCCTGCGCGGACCGGAGGGTCTGCACCATCTGGAGCCTGATGTGACGATACTTGCCACCGGAGGGGCCAGCTGGCCGCGGCTGGGTTCGGACGGGGCGTGGACGAGCTGGATGGAGCTCCCCGATCTGTCGCCGTTCAAGCCCGCGAATATGGGGTTCGCTGTTGACTGGTCGCCGCATATGGCGCGCCATTTCGGAGCGCCGGTGAAGGGCTGTGCCATTTCTGCAGGAGGGCAGAGGGTCCGGGCGGAATTCGTTATTTCAGCGCGCGGGCTGGAAGGTGGCGGGATCTACGCCGTGTCGAGAGCCGTGCGCGAGGGTGCGCCGCTGGTGATTGATCTGGTGCCGGATCTAACTGAGAAAGAAGTTTCTGCACGGCTGAGTAAAAAGCGTACGAAGGATACGTTGACGGCGCATTTACGCAAGGCGCTGCGGCTTGATCCTGCGCGCATTGCGCTGTTGCAAGAGTTCGGGCGCCCGCTGGAGGGCGATCTGGCTGCAAAGATCAAGCGGCTCGAACTGCGGCATAGGGGGCCGCGCCCGATTGCGGAGGCAATCTCGACTGCGGGCGGGCTGCGGTTTGACGCCCTCGACCATGGCTTGATGCTACGTGCGCGGCCGGGTGTGTTTGCGGCGGGAGAAATGCTCGACTGGGAGGCGCCGACTGGCGGGTATCTGATTACTGCCTGTCTTGCCACGGGGCGGCATGCGGCGCTTGCGGCGTGTCGCTGGATCGACGGTGCTGAGGCGTTGGTGCAAAGAGAAGCACAAGAGCCGCCGCTGCGAGACCACTGAGAAAACCGCCCAGAGCGGTGGCGACGGCTGGCCGCGGGGCTGTGGGCAGGCTCTCGGCGGTGGCGGGCGCGATTTGATAAAGTGGAAGCGGTGTGATGGCGGCGGATTCCGCCTGAGCTGCCGCGCGGGCAAGAAGATGCGTGATCTGGGAATCGGCGGTGGTGACAGCGCGCTGCAATTCGGACAGGTGCAGGCGGCGGGTGGTTTCGGCTGTGATTTCGGCTGTGAGGGTGGCTACTTCGGCAAGGAGACGGCGCGCGCGCGGGCTGCCAGCCGGAAGGGCGCTGTGGCTTTCCTGCGCGGCACGGCGTCTGGAGATGAGCGCAGGGCGCGGATCAGCGGCGAGGAGGTCGTGGGACGTGGCGTAGCTGGCGGCGGCTGCCGCAGTATCGCGGCGACTGTTCTGTGCTGCATAAAGCTGCGCGGCGAGCCATGCGGTGTGTTTATCGGCTGCCCGCGTGCGCAGGGTATCGAGGGCCTCGAGATGGAGGCGGGCGAGCGTGTCGGCGATCAGCGTGGCGCGGGCGGGGGTGGCATCGGTCACGGTGATTTCGAGAACGTGACTGTCCGGCAAGGCGCGGATGGTGATCTGGTCCGAAAGTGAGGAGGTGTGGCGGGCCTTGGCGCTCTGTAAGGAGCGGGCGCGGAGATAGGGGGAATGATCGACGAGCCACTTGTGGGTCAGCAGCGTTTGAATGAGTTGAGGATGGTGGTCGGGCTGCGAAGGGGGAAGCTCGTGGGCCAGGCGGGCAATGAGGGCGGGATCCCTCAATGCGGCGGCGGTGCTGTTCAACCGCGCGAGAGAGGGAGAAAGGCGTGGCATGAGACTGCCGATATCGACGCTGAGGGCGGGTGTGCTGCTGTCTGGTAGGGCAAGGCGGGTCGTGGCGGTATAGAGGGGTATCGCGAGAAAGAGCGCCCAGGCCAGCCCGCAGGCCGCACCAAGACATGCCGCTGCGATCACCCGCCAACGCGCGCGCCAGAGAACGGCGCCAACAGGCGGTGCGCCGGTATCAAGAGCGAGGGCTGTGAGCAGGCTGCGATCCTGAACTGTCATGGGAGAAAGATAGCGGACGCGATGTGGAGGCTTTCTTAACCAAGCTGCGATTGCCTAGGGGCATGACCGAGAGAATGATTCAAACTGTTGAGAGTTGCAGCGGGTCAAACGCGGTCCGGTCTCTCTATCAGGCAGGCGGCAAGCGGCTGTTGGACGTTGGTATCGTTGTGCTTGTCGCGCCGGCGGTGCTGCCGGGGGTTGCGGTTTTGTGGGCTGTTGTCCGTTGGCAGGACGGGGGGGCAGGGCTTCACTGCTGCTGGCGTATCGGAAGGGGTGGGCGGCGGTTCGCCTGCTGGAAGCTCAGGAGCATGGTGCCTGCGGCGGAGGTCCGACTGGCGCGGTGTCTGGAGGGCAGCGTCGAGCTGCGTGAGGAATGGCAGCGGCGGCAAAAGCTTGCCCGTGATCCTCGTGTGACGCCAGTGGGGCGTTGGCTGCGGCGCACAGGTTTTGATGAACTGCCGCAGTTGTGGAACGTGCTGCGGGGGGAGATGAGCCTCGTCGGGCCGAGACCGGTTTCTGCCGGGGAACTGCCGCGATACGGGCCTGCGGCGGCGGCCTATCTGGACGCGCACCCGGGTGTTACAGGGCTTTGGCAGGTTGCAGAACGCGGTAAGAGAGGGGAATGGGATGCGCGCATAAGGGCCGATCAGGACTATTTGCGAGACATCTCGCTCCGCCGCGATTTCGGGATCTTGCTCCGAACCTGTGGGGTGATCTGGCGGGCCGAGGGGGAATAGCCAGCGGCAAGGAGCCCGGCTGGAAAGGCCAACCAGAGCCAGTTCGTGTAGATCGTCCGATAACCTGTAACAAACCCGCCGGACAGCAGGCTGCCGAGTGCAAGCAGCAGCAACGACCTCTGCATGGCATCAAAGCGCAGACCATCGTGATGCCATGCCCGCAAAAAGAAATGCCCTCCGGTGATCATGAGAAAAAGGGCGGGGAGACCTTCTTCGAAGAGGCGGGTCGCAAGATGTGAATTGATGCCCTGGGGCACCTGAGCGAATTGCAGGCCGAGCCGCGAGGCAATCGCGTAGGCATGGGCGGTGACCGCCCCGTTTTGACCGAGGCCGGCACCGAACCAGTCGCCCGATGCTAAAGGGCCGAATGCACCGAGGACTGACGCGAGCCGCATTGCGCCTGAACGGAGGGCAGCCCCATTTTCCCATCGGGGGGCATAAAATGTGAGCCAGAAGATCGCGGCGACCGAAATCAAGGCAATACCAAGCGCGCTGATCCGGCGCAGATCAAGGCCGTGGAGGGCTCCGGCTGCGAGCAGCGCCGGTGGTGCGATCAATAGGGCGACTGTGGACTGTGTGAGCGCGTGCGTCGCCAAAAACCCGAAACCGGCTATCCAGGAAGCCCGATGCGGGATTGTGAATGCGATCAGAGCAGCAAGCAGCAGGTGGGTTGCGAGGGTCGAGACCTCAGGAAAAAGTGCAAAGGCGCGGCCGGTATGGGGCGGCAGCCGGAATGTGGTATTGGACCGGAAATCGAGACTGTCTGCGCCGAACGCGAACTGTGCCAGTGCCAATACGGTCATGGCGATTGCTGCGAACCCGAAACCTGTCAGAAAAGCAGTGCGGCTGAGTGGGCGTGTGCAGATTTGCGCGAATAACAGAAGTGCACCTGTGGCGAAGAGGGCCGAATGCCCCAATGCAAGCAGCGATGTAGCCCCCGTGAAGGCCGATGAAAGCAGGGTGGAGC
The DNA here is from genome assembly GCA_017643845.1 of Marivivens sp. Classification (GTDB taxonomy): domain Bacteria; phylum Pseudomonadota; class Alphaproteobacteria; order Rhodobacterales; family Rhodobacteraceae; genus JAEPMR01. The sequence goes on from JAEPMR010000002.1 coordinate 105,972, forward strand.
TTAGGTGCAGTGCGACGATCCAGAGGATTGCGGGAGGGCACAGGGGAAGGCACCAGAGAGCAAGGGGCCATCCTGCCAAGACCCAGAGATCAAGCGGCTGCAAGGGGAACGATGCGGGCAGTATCGCAAGCGCGGGAAGCCAGAGAAATATTCCGGCCCCGAAAGCCCAGAGTGCAAGGCACCTGAGGCGGAGTGCCTCAGGCGACGGCATTTGTTTGTGATCCGAGTGTGGCCGCGAATAAGCGGGCATGATGATCAAAGGCCGTCGCTTGCAAGAAGGCGGGACCGGATCGCAATTGGCGGAGCAGCGAGGAGCGGTGGGCCGGGCCAGCTTTTTCGAGCGCGATGATTTTTTGGGCCGCCTGATCGGGCGTGGCGGCGTGCAGAGCGGGATCAGGGACGAGCTCAGTTGCGCCGCCGTCAGGGGCAATCAGGGGGAGGACGCCTGCGGCGATCATCTCGGCAATGCTGATGCCGAAATGCTCTGGGAAGGCGGGATGATAGCCGTAACGCGTGCGGCTGAGCAGGTGCAGGCGTGTGTCTGCGTCGATGTTTGGCGCGAGGGTGATGGCGGGCTGCTCACGGTGGCGCGCGAGGAAACGGTGCGCGAAACGGCCCTGCGCGCGGCCGGCAATCGTGAGATGAGCCGGGTGCCCATCGGCGCGCAGTTTGTTAACGAGGGCAATGCTGACTGAGAGACGCTTTTCCGGGCTGATGCGACCGAGCGAAACGATCGAGATCGGGGGTCTTTGGTGCGGGTTTTCTTCGTGTAGGCGAACATCAAGAGGCGGGTAAAGGACGCTGTGCACATGGGGGAGGTGAGCGGATGTCCAATGGCTATTGGCAAGGCGGTGTGGCGCGTCGGATGTATCATGCCCACCCGCGATCAGGCGGCAGATGTGGATGTAGGCGGAGCGCGCGGAACCAGGGCTTTTGTGGAGGGCATGCACATGCGCCTGTGCTGTCGAGAAGAGCCAGGGTGCGTGATGGATAACAGTGCTGCGAACGGGAAGGGGCGGGCCATCCCCGTAGGCGAGGACGACATGGGCGTAGCGGTATGCAATTTTCCGCACGCCGCGACAGACCAAGGCCCACGCCAAGAGTGCAGGGATCGGTGAGGCGGCGGCAGTAGGGGCAGGTGGCAGCTCTGTGGAGCGGCCGTGAATATCGAGGTGATGGATGCGGTGACCCGCCGACAGCAAGGCGTGGGACAGGCGGGCGGCGTAGAGTTCTGCCCCGCCTGCGCGGCGATGGTCGCGCTGTGCGAGAAGGATCATGCACCCTCCAAATGCCGGGAAAGAAGGTGGTGCTCTGCTTCGGTGATTTGCGGTGATCCCTTGCGAAACCAGATCGGGCGGAGCGCGGTCTTGGCCCGTGAAGGCAGTGCGCGGCGAAGCGGGGCGTGCCATCCGGTGTGATGCAGCGCCGCCGTGAGCGCGGCGAAGCGTGGGAGGGCGCTGGCGTTGCGGGCGGTGCAGGCCATGTCGAAGCCGGTTGGATCGATGTCGAGGAAGCTGGCGATGGTGCGCAGAACGGCAGGGGGATTTGCAATCATCTCTTCGAACGTCAGGTGGAGGCGGCAGGATGGGGGGAATATGGTCGCGACACGGGCAATGGCATCGCGCTGACGGGATGGGCGCAACAGATAACGCAGCCCAGGTGGGCCGGTATCTGCAAGCTCGCGCGAGATTTCATCAGTGAGGCTGGCGGTGGTGCGGCCAGTACGCCGCGCGAGGCCATAGTGGGACCATGCGCGGGCAATGGGTGCGCGGGTCACTGTAATGATGCAGGCATCGGGGCAAGTTTGCGCGATGGCGGCGGGCGCGTCTGGACAGGCGAGATAACTTGTCGAGGCATCGAGCCGCCAACGGTGTGCAGCGAGACGCGCGTAGAGCGATTTGTAGTCCTGAGCGCGGGTGACCAGCGCAAATGTGCCGCGCGCGCGGGGGTCGCCGGGATTGCGCACATCGACAAGGTTGCGCGACAGCGGATCTTCAGGAGGGGGAAACTCGTGATGCGCGAAAAAGTTCGGCTCCTTGATCGGTGGGAGGGCGATCTCAGGGTGACTGGCAAGCCACGCAGCGAGCTGGCTGGAGCCGCTGCGCGGCGCGGCAAGGAGGAAAAGATTGGGCCAGCAGGTCATGCGCGATGGACCGTGGCGCGGCGGGAAATTGTTTCGCGCCGGAAATTGCGAGTGGTCAAGCCGATGCGACCGAGAGAAAAGCCGCTATAGGCGGCACAGGCTACAACCGTGACGTGGAGCGAAAGTTGCGGTGATCTACGGCTTGCGTGAATGCACAGAAGAAGGGCAAGCGCGAGTGCCAGCAGTGGCAGGGGCCAGAGAAATGTCAATAGAATGGCGACGGGGAGGAGGGTAAGGCGCAGCGGTGCAGGGAGTGGGTCGCACTGGTGGCGCCCTTGCCCGTTGCGCAGATATTGCTGGAAGATCGATACGGGACGGTTCCGAGGAAGATAGGTCACTGCATGGCTGGTCTGGAGGAAAATGCGCCCACCCGCTGCGATCAAACGACGGTCGAAATCAAGGTCTTCAGCGGCGTCGAGACGGGTATCATAGCCGCCGAGCGCGAGAAATGCGGACAGACGGAATGCGGCGTGGTGGCCGTGCGTGACCGGAGCGGCGCGGCTCTTCGGGTTGCGATAGATGACGCCACGATGCCCGATCGGGTGGCGGAGGAACAGCGCGGCGGCACGCTGCCAGCGGGAGGCGCAGATGTCTGGGTCCGGCAGGCGCAGGGAGACCACGCTATCGGAACAGGTGGCCTCAACCATGCGGGCGGCGGTGGAAACGTAGCCACGAGGATAGCGAGCATGTGCGTCAAGCCGGACAAGGATCTCCGCGCCGTAATCGGCGGCCCAGTCTGCCGCACGATTGAGTGCGTGAGCCTGCGTACGGCGCGGGTTGGGAAGGGGAACAAGGCGCGGGAAGTGGGCTGCGGAGCGGGTGATGATCTCCGCACTGCCGTCCGTGCTGCCGCCGTCGAGGACCAGAACGGGCCAGTCGCCTGTTGAAAGTGCCGCTCTGAGGACGGCAGGCAAGGTTGCCGCCTCGTTCAATACGGGGATGGCAACGACGATACGCGAGGGGGCAGATGGCGGGCTCATTCAGTCGTCCCACGGGGATAGGGTGAGGGGTAGCCGAAGCGCTCAATCTCGGGTGCATAGCGATCGTGGACGATCGAGATGAGCTCTGGCGTGTAGAGCGCCTGCCAGTGAACGCGCGGACGCGCGTTCAGGCGCGGGACCTCCCCCACCTGCAAACCGTATTCGGCCCCGATGCGGGGGAGGATCGTGGCCATATCTTCTGTCCGGTAGACCTCTTCGACGAGGCCGCCGCACCATTCTGCGAGAGACCAGCATCCGTACTGCCGCCATTTGTGGTGGCGAGGACCGCCGGCACCGCGCCCGTCTGGGCGTATTTTGCGGAGCCAGCGGGCGAAATTCGGAGGCCCGATACCCATGCCCTGCCGTACACGCCAGATCGGGTCGACATCACCAATCATACGGTAGAGCGAAACCAGCCGCGCGAAGGGGCTTCGTACGAATGTGATGCGCCTGTAGGACTGAAAGTCGAGACCACGGCCAGCGAAGGCGATCTGACATTCGCGTGGGGTCATATGAGGATAAAACGGCATCTGGGGGGTCACGTTGCGAAACGGCACGACAGGCTCATCCGCCCATGGCTCGAATACGGCGCGCAGGGTTTCCGAGCCGGTGCGGGGATTGGCGAAGAGGATCACTGAGTGGCGGTGGGAAATGATCATGCGGCCACGCTAGGCGCAAATGGTTAACAGCCCGTACGCGGCGTTAGAAATCAAAAATAAAATCCGACGTTTCCAGTTCCGATACCTGAATTGTGTCGTTGATTGATTCGATACGGAAGCGTTCGTCGCCTGCGGTGATGAGAACGCCGTAAAGTTTCTGGGTGAAGGTGAGTGATTCCATGCCGGAAATGTGGGGTATCCCGCTCAGGTCGAGCGTGTCCTCACCGGGGGTGAAGTCGGTGATACGGTCCAGACGACGGTCTTCGATAAACACGAAGGTATCGGCACCGAGCCCACCTGTCATAACATCGGCTCCGCGCCCGTCGATCAGGCGGTCATCGCCCGACAATCCCTCAAGCAGATCGTTTCCGTCCTTGCCGTGGATCATATCCCTTCCAGCATGACCACGCAGTGTTTCGCTTGCGCGGGTGCCAAGGTGCGTTTGACCGAGGGTGGAGAAATCCAGGTCGAAGCGGGTGAAGCCGGTTTCGGAACCTGCGACAGCGATGGTGACGGTGGTCCCCGAGACATGTGCCGCAATGGAAGTGACGTTTCCCAAAGTCGTCAGAACCGAATCTGCAACTGACTCGAGATGGTTCAGAGAGCCACCCGGATTTATTTCGAAAAGGCTGAGACCATCGTCAGATCCGCCAGCGATCAGGAAGCTGCGACCCGAGATCGAAAAGCTTTCGAGTGCGGTTACGCCGTCGAAGCGAGTGTCGCGCGTGTCCAGATAGGTGCTGACTTCGAACAAGCCGCCCCATTTGTTGACGCGGATTACAGAGAGGGAACCAGACCCCGCAGCGCCGAGGATAATGAAGGATTTGCCATCCACATGAGCCGTGGTCAGAGCGCTGGGCGCGTGGATAGGGAGACCGTCAGCAGCGCCAAGAGAATCGCGGGGCCGCATGTTGCCCCATTGCCCCATCCAGAAGCTGGAGACCCCGTGATCGCCTGCGGAGGCGGAAAAAACAAAGCTGCGACCTGCAATGTCCAGGGACGCGAAATCGGTGACATCATAAAGGTAGGCAGTGGCCGTGTCCGGCCTGTGGATATGCGTTTTGAGTGTGTCGTGCGCCGTCCATTCATAGACTGTTGCGCCGGATTTCCCCCAGGCACGGCTGACAAAGAAGCTGTGATCGTTGACCGAGTAAGCAAGGGCTTTTTGCACCATTGCGGGAGCTTCGGCAGGGGAGTGGCGGGTGCCGAGCGTCCCATCTGGAGGAAGCTCGTAGAGGGCAAGCGCATCGTCGAAACGGCCAGAGGGCAGGAGTATCCGCGCGCCGGATGGTGAGGTCAGGACATCGAGATCGCTCAGGCCATTGGTGCCGCGTTCCGGTCCGCCGGTCATCTGGTCGATCAGGGCGGTATAGCTGGATGACAGGGCAAAGCTGGAGATTGTCCCGTCGATCTGGGAGCCTGCGAAGAGCACGGGAATGTCACCGGAGTCGTCGATCCGCAGCGTGCTGAGACCATCCAGATGCGGGAAAGTTCTGATCGTTTGGAATGTCTCGAAATAGCTCATCCTGCGCCCGAGCCTTTGTCTCTGTGGCCTGGGCGCGAGCTTTGCTGATCATGGCGCTGACGGAGAGCCAAGAATGTGGCGATGCGGCGACGAGTATCTGCGATTTTAGGAAAAGGCGTTCAGTTTCAGCGCGGTCCAGTGAGAGCGAGGCGCAGGAGAGCACGCTCGACAAGCGCCTGCTGGGGCGCGCGCGAGGCGGAGCGGAGCTGGAGATCGGTGTCTGTCAGTGTTTGAAGCGCCTTTTCAAGGCTGCGACGACCCCAACGTTCGGCCTGACGCACCATTCGATCCCGCTTGGGGCCAAATAGAGGCGGGCGCAGTTTTGCAGCACCAGAGGACGGACCGCCGGGATCTGAGGCAAGCGCGTGCAGGGTGCGGAAGAAGCGAGTCGCGCCGATGCAGAGGGTGACCGGAGTGACGCCTTGGGCATAAAGGCGGCTCAGAACGAGAGCGATCTCTTCCTTGCGGGCTTCGGCGACGACTGAAAAGAGGTCATCGAGATCCGCCTCGGTGGAGCGGGGTGCGCAGGCGTCGACATCTTCGGGAGTGAGAGGGGTGTCGTCACCTGACTTGTAGAGAGCGACCTTTTCCAACGTCTGGCGAAAATCGCCCGGTTCCAGTGTGCGAGACAGCATCGAGAGAGCCTCAGCCGCTGGCGGAGCGATGTTACGCAGTCCTGAGTCGGAGAGCATCTGTTCGACCTCCTGCCGAGAGGGTGGATCGTCGTAGATACCGGCAGCGTAGGTGGAACGGTGGGATTCGAAGAGCTTGCGGAGCGCTGAGCGGGCGTTCAATGCGCCAGCCGTCGCGATGATTTGGGCGTCGCCTGGCTTCCAGTCGGTGAGGGCGGTTGCGATAACGTCGGAAAGACCGTCAACAGCTGATTCGACATGCACGGCGCGAGGGCCGGGAAAGAAGCCGACGGCTTTGACGGCATCCAGCAACAGGGCGGGCTCCTTGCGCAGATCGCTTCCGTTGATCCGGGTCAGGCGCATTTCGGTTTCTGCGTCGGGGCCGACAAGAGCGGTGAGTACTTGTTTGCGCCGTTCGGCAACGCGCATGGCGTCAGCCCCGAAAATCAGCAAGCCGGTTGCATTTGGGTCGGGCTTGCGGAAATAGGCAGCGGCGTCACGGGTGGAGAGCTTCATTGGGGAGCGGCCGGAGGGTCGGAAAGGATGCGGGTGACGACCAGATCGGCGAGCGTCACGACAAGTCGAGTTGCGGCGTCGCGCTCGGCTGCGCGGGTCGCGACGGTGGTTCCGGTCGTCGAAAAGCTGGTGAAGCTGGTGACGGTTCCCGAGATAACGGCCTGATCCTCGCGGTCGCTCAGCACATAGTTTGCCGTTCCGAGAAGGTTGACCCGAGAGGGGGCATTGTCCGATCCGATCGCGATAACGCTTTCGCGCGTTTCCAGTGTAACGGCGAGTTGGTAGTGCGGGGTATCGGTGAGGCCGAGCCTCTCTTCGAACCGATTGCGCATGTGGTAGCCGAGCGCGGTATCGGGCATGATGTAAGCAATGGTCCCCCGCAAACCTTCGGCGCTGCCGCCGGTGCCATAGACCGGCGCGAAACCACAGCCTGCCAGCATCCCAAGCCCCACGATCAGGAGGCTGCGGCGCGACAGGCTGTGGAAGTGATCAGACGACAAGGTTTACGATCCGTCCCGGAACTACGATGACTTTCTTGGGCGCGGCGCCATCCAGCGCCCTTTGCACAGCGTCCATCGACAGGGCGAGCTTTTCAACCTCTTCTTTCGGCATATCCTTGGCGACGGTGATTTCCGCGCGGCGTTTGCCGTTGACCTGAACCGGCAGGGTAACGGTATCCTCGACCAGCATAGCCGGATCAGCTTTGGGCCACGGTGCTGTCGCGACAAGGCCTTCGCCGCCCAGAAGCGCCCAAAGCTCCTCGGAAAGGTGGGGCGTCATCGGCGACATCAGTTGTGCCAGCGTGCGGGCGGCGGCTTTCTTGGCCGCGCCGCCTGCTTTGGATTTGCCCAGCGTGTTGGTGAAGGCGTAGAGCTTGGCGATGGCGGCGTTGAAGCCGAAGCTTTCGACACCTTTGGTCACATCGTCAATTGCCTTGTGCATGGCGCGCAGTAGCTCTTCATCGCCGTCACCACTGGCATCGTCCATCGCGGCGATGTCATTGGCGATGCGCCACACGCGGGCGAGGTGCTTGGCGGTGGCTTCGGCGCCCGAGGCTGTCCACTCGACGTCGCGCTCTGGCGGGCTGTCGGAGAGGACGAACCAACGCGCCGTATCGGCGCCGAATTCGGCGATGATGTTTACCGGATCGACGACGTTTTTCTTGGACTTCGACATTTTGGCCGATGGGATGATTTCGACCTCGGTGCCGTCGGCCAGTTTGCCGTCGGTCACGTCTTCGGGGAGATGATAGACAGGCCGACCGTTCGCATCGCGGGTCTGGTAAATCTCGTGTGTGACCATGCCTTGGGTGAAGAGTGCATCGAAGGGCTCGATGGCTTTCTCTGGCAGGTGACCGCAAATCTGCATCGCGCGGGCGAAGAAGCGTGAATAGAGCAGGTGCAGGATCGCGTGCTCGATACCGCCAATATACTGATCGACGTTCATCCAGTATTCGGCGTCTTCCGCGACCGTCGGCGTGGTGGCGCGTGGCGCGGTGAAGCGGGCGTAGTACCACGAGGAATCGACGAAGGTATCCATCGTATCGGTTTCGCGGCGGGCCGGTTTGCCACAGGACGGGCAAGCGCAATCGCGCCATGTGGGGTGGCGGTCCAGCGGGTTGCCGGGAATGTCAAAGCTCACATCATCGGGCAGGGCGATGGGGAGGTTTTCTTTCTTCTCCGGCACCACACCGCAGCTTTCGCAATGGACGACCGGAATCGGGCATCCCCAGTAGCGCTGGCGGGAGAGGCCCCAATCGCGCAGGCGGAATTTGGTGACGCCGGTGCCGATGCCCTTTGCCTCACAATGGTCGATGGCGGCATTGACCGCCTGTTCGCCGGTTTGCTGCGCTTCGCCCGCAAAGCCGCGAACGTAATGAACTTTCTCAGACTTCATTGGGACGAAAGCTTCGCTCAGCTGTGCGTCGCTGCCGTCTGCGGAGAAGACAGGGATGATCGGCAGGCCGTATTTCGTGGCGAAGTCGAAGTCGCGCTGGTCATGGGCGGGGCAGCCGAAGATGGCGCCGGTGCCGTAATCCATCAGGATGAAATTGGCGATGTAGACAGGCAATTCCCAGCTGTCGTCGAACGGGTGTTTGCAGGTCAGGCCGGTGTCGAAGCCGAGCTTTTCGGCTTTCTCCAGTGCCTCTTCGGTGGTGCCGCCCTTGCGGGCCTTGGCACAGAATTCGGCCACGTCCGCGCGCTGGGATTCCAGCTCTTTTGCCAGCGGGTGATCGGGGGAGATGCCGACAAAGCTTGCGCCCATGAGCGTATCAGGGCGGGTGGTGTAGACCTCGATCTCGCCACCATCGGTGAGGGTGAAGCTGAATTGCAGGCCACGGGATTTGCCGATCCAGTTCGCCTGCATGAGCTTCACCTTGGCAGGCCAGTTATCCAGCCCGTCGATGGCCGAGAGCAGTTCTTCGGAGAAATCGGAGATTTTGAAGAACCATTGGGTCAGTTCGCGGCGTTCGACATCTGCGCCGGAGCGCCAGCCTTTGCCGTCGATTACCTGCTCATTGGCGAGCACGGTCATATCGACGGGATCCCAGTTGACCACGGCGTTCTTGCGATAGACGAGGCCCTTATCCAAGAAATCGATGAAAAGAGCCTGCTGCTGGCCGTAATATTCGGGGTCGCAAGTGGCGAATTCGCGGGTCCAGTCCAAAGACCAGCCCATCGGCTTCATCTGGGCCTTCATGTCTTCGATGTTCTGGTAGGTCCAGTCTTTCGGGTGTCCGCCGGAGGCCATCGCCGCGTTTTCGGCGGGCATGCCGAAGGCGTCCCAGCCCATCGGGTGCAGCACGTTATGGCCGGTCGCGAGTTTGTAGCGGGCGATTACGTCGCCCATCGTGTAGTTGCGCACATGGCCCATGTGAATGCGGCCCGAAGGGTAAGGGAACATCTCGAGCACGTAGTATTTGGGCTTGTCGGCGCTGCGGGTGGCGCGGAAAACACCGGCCTCTTCCCATGCGGCTTGCCATTTGGCTTCGATCTCGTTGGCGGAGTAACGGGACATTCTTTTTTCCTTGCACAATCGGGCAGTGGGCTCGCACCGGACAGCGGCGCAGCCCGGAGGCGGTTTAGACCGTTTGGGGCCGGGAATCTATAGGCCGCGGTCGGCAATCCGCAGCTGACGGGCGCGATCTAGGATGGCGTCGGTCACGGCTTTTTGCGTGGCGTCGCTGACGGGGCCGTTGCGGGTGGCGAGGGCCACGTTGAGTGAGCGGGCTTCCAGCGCGGCATCGGAGATATAGACGGTGGCACGGTAGGCGCGGTTGCCGCCCGGAGGAGTGCCGTAGCCGAAGTCGATGACACCGGTGAAGGGATCTACACTTTCGATTGGAAGGAAGCTGAGCACATCGAGCGCGGCGGACCAGAGATATTTATTGACCGCAACTTCCTGCGTGCCGCCGCTGCGGGGAGCGGCTGTGGCGCTGGCACTGTCGCCGCCCGAGAAGGGATTGAGGTTTGACAGGGTGTTGCCGATGCCGCCGGAACAGCCGGAAAGGGCGAGGCTGGCGGCAAAGAGTGCGGCGATACCGGATTTGGATGCTGTAATAGGCAAGGCCTGTCCCCCCTGATGACATGTTGCGATCAGGTGTAGCGAAGCGCTGCAAATGGGGCAAGGTTTCTGCGCGTAAGGAAAAGGGCGCAAAAAGAAAGAGCGGCGCCGAAGCGCCGCTCAAACTTAAGATACTTTCAGGTTCGATTAGAACGTGAAGGTAACGGAAACTTCGGTGCCGTTGCCGTAGTCAGCAGCGCCGGAGTCGGTGCCGTCAAGAGCGGCGCCAGAGTTGTAGGAACCGCGGACGGAAGCACCGTTGCCGAGGTCATACTCTGCACCAACGTAGTAGGTGGCAGCGTTAGCGAATGCACCAGCGTAAGCAACGAGACCGCCGCCGAGATCGTAGGAACCTTCGACGTCGAAGTCGGTGCCGTCGTAGGTGGTCAGGATTTCGATTGCACCTGCTGCGTAGTCAGCAGAGATGGTGTAAGCGCTTGCGCTGTCATAGGTGAAGCCAACGGTGAACGGAGCCATAGCGTAGGTTGCGCCGACTTCCCAGTCGTTGCCGTCTGCCACGATGCCGTAAACGTCAATGCCGCCAACGGTGGTCGAGCCTTTGACGCCCCAGCTGGAGCCAGAAGCGAAGTTGGCAACAACGTCAACACCAGCAGCAGAGCCGCCAACGTTTACGCCCCAGGCGTTCGTGTCGTTTGCATAGCCAAACGCAACATCAAAGCCGCTGAGCGAAGTGCCGACACCAAGTTGCAGATTGCCACCGTCGTCGTCCATAGAGACAGCGATGTCGAAGCCAGACATGGTCACTGAGCCAGTAACTTCAGCGTCTTCTGCGTCGGTGTGGATACCTGCGACCTCGGTTTGACCAGTCATTGCGTCAGCAACGTAGGCTGCTTCGCCCAGGCCAGTTCCGATGGACAGGCTTGCGGAGCTGGACGAAAGGGTGATCGAGCCCTGCTCGACGGTGCCAACTGCGCCGGAGTTGTCATGCGCCAGAGTAACGGATGCCGAAGCAGTGATGCCGTTGTTCAGCGTAGCAGAAGCAGAAGCTGTCAACTCGGTGCTGGCATCGAGGCCGGTAACCGAATTGTAGGTTGCGGTGGCTTCACCACCCCAAGAGATGGAGCTGTGGCCAGCGGCGGAAGCGGCGCCGGCGAAGGCTACGACAGATGCCGAAGCGAGAAGGATGCTTTTCATGGTTTTTTCCCTCGTGTTTGCATTCCCGAGAATGCCAGTTGGACTAGCATTGAGCATGTCTTTGCTACTTAACCCCCGAACACTCAAGCAATTTGGCCGCCAATTTTTTGACTGTCTCAAAAATGATGCATGAAGGTCACACCGCCGGTGGGCCGGATTGGGCGGTGACAAGCCCCCTGCCACGCACTATTTGAAGGGAAACAGTGAAAACTCTCGCGAAAACAGGAGCCTGCCATGTCTCTCTCTGAAATCCGCGCCCGCATTAACGCAGCCGAGACTGCGCATGGTCGGGCGGGGGGAAGTGTGACGCTGATTGCCGTCTCGAAGGTGCAGCCAAACGAGAGGGTCGCGGCGATTCTGGAGCAAGGGCACCGAGTCTTTGGTGAAAACAAGGTGCAGGAGGCGGCTGGGAAGTGGCCGGATTTCCGCGAGCGCTACGCGGGAATCGAGCTGCATCTGATCGGTCCGTTGCAGACCAACAAGACGCGGCAGGCGATGGAGCTGGCGCAGGCGATCCATTCGCTGGACCGGCCGAAGCTGGCGAAAACCATAGCGCGGCTTGCGCAGGAGACCGGCGCTTGCCCCGATCTGTATATACAGGTCAACACCGGCGAGGAGCCGCAGAAGGCGGGGATTGCACCTGCGGAACTGGACGGGTTTGTCGCGGAGTGCCGTGCGATGGATCTGCCCGTGAAGGGGTTGATGTGCATTCCGCCGGTGGACGAGGAAGCGTCCCTGCATTTCGCGCTGTTGGCAAAGATGGCGGCGCGTAACGGGCTGGATGGCCTGTCGATGGGGATGAGCGACGATTTCGAAAAGGCGATTTCTTTTGGGGCGACCCATGTGCGCGTGGGGTCTGCGATTTTCGGAGCGCGGGATTACGGCGCGGTCGGTTAAAGCAGGTGGCCGGATTTTTTCGCTTTGGTTGCGAGATAGTGGTGGTTGAACCGGTTCTCGCCAACTTTTAGGGGCACGCGCTCGACCACATCGAGACCCGTTTCCTGCATCCGAGCGACCTTTGCGGGATTGTTGGTCAGCAGGCGTAGCGACGAAAATCCCATACGCTTGAGAATTTCTGCGCCGATACGGAAGTCGCGCTCATCATCCTCGAATCCAAGACGGTGATTGGCCTCGACCGTATCGAACCCCTGATCCTGAAGCGAATAGGCGCGCATCTTGTTGGCGAGGCCGATGCCGCGCCCTTCCTGATTGAGATAGAGAAGAACGCCCGCGCCCTCGGCGCCCATTTGGGCCAGTGCGCCGCGCAATTGGGGGCCGCAGTCGCATTTGAGACTGCCAAGGAGGTCGCCGGTGAAACAGGCCGAGTGCAGCCGCGCCAGCACAGGCGACGCACGATCGGGGCGGCCGATTTCGATGGCGTAATGTTCCTCGGCGCCGTCATCCGGGCGGAAAATGTGCAGGCGACCTGCCTCTGATACTTCGAGCGGCAAGCGTGCGGAGATGATCGGGTTGAGCGGCGCCAGATCCTGCGTGAGCGCGACCTCTGCGCTGGCGGTGGTGAGCTGGTGTTCATCGGCGAAACGGGCCGGGTCGGAAAGCGGGAGGACCAACGCGGCGGGAAGCAGACGCGCGGCTTTTGCAAGCGCGATGGCGGCGCGATGCAGATGTGTCGCGCCCTCGCGCAGTGTTGTCAGCGGGCCTTTCATCGGGGTGCGCAGATCGTCCGCCGGATCTGCAATCGCGCGAACCCATCCCAGAGCGGCGTCGCTCGGTAGGGCAATGCGTGCGATGTCGCCGTCGTAGGCGCGGGCCTTCAGAGTTTCGGCGCGGCGGGAGGTGATGGTGAGCGCGGCCTCTCCATGCATCGCCAAGAGAGCGGCAAGGCGCGCGGCCGTCAGTGTCTCGGCTGCGAGTACCAACGCCCCTTTGTGCCCAGACATGAGCACAACCGGAACACCCATGCGTAGGTCGGCGCGGGCGCGGGCGAGGCTTTCGGTGCTGTCAGGGGAGAAGCTCATCGGGGACCAAGTGCTGTTTCAGGCAGTCAGATAATGCCTTCTGCACTTAAAGTGAAACATTTCCCGCGAAATTGACACGAGCGCGTGAGAGAAATGTTGCAAATCTTGCGCGGGGGCTGCGCTGGCCCACATGATATCCAAGCAAGAGGATGGAGATCATGGCACAATTAAAGAGAATTCTGCTGGTCGATGATGATGAAGACCTGCGCGAGGCGCTGGGCGAGCAATTGGTCCTGACCGAAGATTTCGACGTTTTCGAAGCGGGCGATGGCGCGGAGGCTTTGTCTCGTGTCAAGGAGGGGCTCTACGATCTGGTGATCCTGGATGTCGGGCTGCCCGACACGGACGGGCGGGAATTGTGCCGTCTGATGCGTAAGCAGGGTGTCAAATGCCCGATTCTGATGCTGACCGGTCAGGATTCGGATAGCGATACGATTTTGGGTCTGGACGCGGGGGCGAATGATTATGTGCCCAAACCGTTCAAGTTTCCGGTTTTGCTGGCGCGGATCAGGGCGCAGTTGCGTACTCATGAGCAATCGGAAGATGCGGTATTCCAGTTGGGGCCGTATACCTTCAAGCCTGCCCAGAAGATGCTGCTGACGGAAGATGACCGGAAAATCCGGCTGACGGAAAAAGAGACCAATATTCTCAAGTTCCTTTATCGGGCGACCGACGGTGTCGTGGCGCGGGATGTGCTGCTGCACGAGGTCTGGGGGTATAATGCGGGCGTCACGACGCACACGTTGGAAACCCATATTTACCGTCTGCGGCAGAAGATCGAACCAGATCCATCTAACGCACAAATCCTGTTGACGGAGAGTGGAGGATATAAGCTCGCGTCATGATCCATATCAAATTGGCACAAGATTTGCTATGATATGTATACCCAGAGACCCCTCGATGGCGGGGTAAGGCCATCACCTCCCTGTTGGACTGCCCGGGCTTTGGCCCGGGCTTTTTTTATCCCCCGGACGCATTCTTGTTGCTACTATAGGGCGAGGGGGGCCGGGAATGACACGTGAATTTAGACAAGAGGACGTGCTGGAGCTCTGGTTCCCAGAAACCGGACATGAGCGGGACAACGACTCCCATTCTGAGTTCTGGACCGAACGCATGCAGGGCGGAATGGATGAACGGATTTGCGCCCGGTTCGGCGGATTGACCGAAGCCGCCGCGCGCGGTTGTCTCGATCATTGGGCGGATACCCCCTATGGGCGACTGGCACTGTTAATCGCGCTGGATCAGTTCCCCCGTTCTGTGTGGCGAGATACGCCTGGCGCTTTTGCTCAGGACATCAAAGCGACGCGACTGGCGCTGGAGGGGATCGAGAACGGTCATTATGCGGCACTTGATCATGCGTGGGAAAAACAATTCTACCTGATCGCAATGACCCATTGTGAAGGGCCGGATCACCTGTCGCGCTGTGACAAGGTGATTGCCATGTCAAAAGACCTCGCCGCCAATGACGTGCCGCCGCAGCTGGACCGTTTCAAGGAGCTTTCGGTTGCCCAGGCGGAGCGGGTGCGCGGGGTCATTGCGCGATTTGGCCGCCATCCGCATCGAAATCCGATCCTTGGGCGTCTGTCCACACCTGAGGAGGAGGCCTATATCGCGGAGGGGGATTTCCCACATTTGCGGCGCCCGGAAGTTGAGACTTCTTGAGGCTGGAGGCAGGCGGGGATAGGGTCTGGCGAGTTTACACCAGACCGGAGCTGTCATGTCATTTCGTCTTGCAACATGGAACATCAATTCGGTCAGGCTGCGGGAGCCTCTGGTCGCGCGCCTCATGACAGAAGAAGCGCCGGATGTGCTGTGTTTGCAGGAGTGCAAGAGCCCCGTGGAAAAGATCCCCCTCGCGACATTCGAGGCGCTGGGCTATCGCTACATGGTGGCGCGGGGCCAGAAAGGCTACAATGGTGTGGCGATCCTGTCGAAAATCCCGATGGAAGAGGCCGGGTCAGAGGATTTCGCCCAGTTGGGTCATGCCCGCCATATTGCGGGGCGGCTGGAAAACGGGGTCACGATCCACAATTTCTATGTGCCGGCAGGGGGCGATTTGCCCGACCGCGAGGTGAACGAGAAATTCGGGCAAAAGCTGGATTACCTGACCGAGATGCGGGATTGGTTCCATGCCAATGCGCCGGAAAAGGCGATCCTTGTTGGCGATCTGAACATCGCGCCGCGCGAAGATGACGTCTGGAACCACAAACAATTGCTCAAGATCGTCAGCCATACGCCTACCGAGGTCGCGCATCTGGCGGATGTGCAGGAGGCGGGACGCTGGGTGGATGTGACACGGCAGGATATACCGGAAGGACAGCTTTATAGCTGGTGGTCCTATCGCGCAAAAGATTGGGACGCGGCGGACAAAGGACGCAGACTGGATCATGTCTGGGCGACGCCGGATATTTCGAACGCGGCCCATTCGAGCAACGTGGTGCGCGCGGCGCGGGGGTGGGAGCAGCCCTCCGATCATGCGCCGGTTTTTGCGAGTTTTGACCTCTAGAGCGCGCGGACCGCTTCACTCACGACATGCCCCAGCTTGATATGGGCGTCGGCGTCGAAATGAACGCCGTCGACGGGGCTGACGGCAATGTGCTGTCCGGCATCCAGAAACCCTGCGCCCCACGCGGTGGCAAGTTCGGCATAGAGGGGGGCGAGCGCGATACTCTTTGCCGCCCCGCCAGCGAACGTGGTGGCGAATGGGCCTGTTTCCACAACAGGGGGCGGCGCGATCACCAGCACCTTAAATCCATCATGCGCGGACTGGTTCTCGGGGGAGAAGGCAATGCCCAAAAGCCCGCCGAGACCTGCTGCAATTTCTTCGGGGGAGCCTGTGACCTCGCATTTGGTGTCATTGGTGCCGAGCATGATTGTCAGCACGTCGATCGGGCGGTGGGTTTTGAGCGCAATTCTGAGGCCGAGCCAGCCGTTCATTACCGGCCCCATCAGGAGATCATCGAATTTTGTCATTCGGCCGGGGAGTCCCTCTTCGATCAGGGACCATTCCGCACCAAGATCTGCATGGGTCACGGTCGGCCAGCGCACCCCAGCGGGGTGTCGCCCGATGAAATCGTGGGCCGGCATGGGCGGGGTGCCGTGGGTGTTGCTGTCACCGAATGTCAGAAGTGTCGGCATAGGAAATTTCCTGCTGTTTCGGAGAGGCTAGGCGAGGCTTGCGGGTATGGAAAGGCGGATTCGCGTGAATCGGCTCTTGGCCTTTGGGCTTATGGCGCACATATAGGGGCAAACCGATATGAAGGAGCGAGACATGCTCGAGCTAGGACAAGGACAAACGGATGCGGCCGCTGCACAGGCTGGCGATCTGATTATCGACGGAAGCGATCAGACCTTTATGGCGGATGTCGTCGAGGCATCGCAGACGGTGCCGGTGATTGTGGATTTCTGGGCCCCTTGGTGTGGTCCCTGTAAAACTCTGGGTCCAGCGCTGGAAGCGGCTGTGACGAAGGCAAAGGGTGCGGTGAAGCTGGTGAAGATCGACGTTGATCAGAACCAGGCAATTGCGGGCCAGCTGCAGGTGCAGTCTATCCCGACCGTCTATGCCTTTTGGAAAGGGCAGCCCGTCGATGGATTCCAGGGCGCGGTACCGCCAAGCCAAATCGACACATTCGTTGCCAAGCTGGCCGAGATGGGCGGTGGCTCCGCGGATGGGGGACTTTCCGAAGCGGTAGAAGCGGCAGAGGCGATGCTCGAAGAAGGCGCTGTTACGGATGCGGCGCAGACATTTGCCGCGATTTTGCAGGAAGATCCGACAAATGCCCGGGCCTATGGGGGATTGGTGCGGTGCCATGTGGCGCTGGGCGAGCTGGATCAGGCAGAGGCTGTACTGAACGGAGCGCCCGCTGAAATTTCCGACAGTGCGGAGCTGGATGCGGCGCGGGCGCAAATTGCCCTTGCCCGGCAGGCCGAGAATGCCGGACCAGTTGCCGAGTTGCAGGCGCAGGTCGAAGCGGAGCCTGACAATCTGCAAGCGCGGTTCGATCTGGCTGGAGCGTTGCAGGCTGCTGGCCGGACGGAGGAAGCCGTTAATCAGCTGTTGGATGTGTTCCGCCGCGATCGCGAATGGAATGACGGGGCTGCAAAAACCCAGCTATTCCAGATATTCGATGCGCTGAAGGCAAATGATCCGATTGTCTTGAACGGCCGCCGGAAACTGTCGTCGATGATATTTGCCTAAGTTCGTGCAGGCGCTACCATAGCGATATGTTTTCAGCGACAGATCTGCCTGACACGATTCCGGTTTTCCCGCTGCCCGGGGCGCTCTTGCTCCCGCGGGCACGGTTACCGTTGCACATATTCGAGCCGCGCTATCTGGCGATGCTGGATGATGTGCTAAAGACCCCGGGGCGGCTGATCGGGATGATCCAGCCGTATGAGGGTAGGGGTGACAAGCTTCACAGTATTGGCTGCGCTGGGCGATTGACCGGTTTTTCCGAGACCGAGGATGGCCGGTATATGGTCACCCTCACGGGCATCTCGCGGTTCAGGGTGCATCACGAGGTGGAGGGCTTTACGCCCTATCGCCGGTGCTCGGTGTCATGGGACGGCTTTGGGGCTGATCTGGGGCATAGCGAGACCGATCCAGGGCTTGACCGGGCGACATTCATGGCGCTCCTGGGACGGTTTTTTGAAGCACGCGGATTGTCGACGGACTGGGACAGCCTGAAAGAGGCAGATGACGAATTGCTGATCAATTCACTGTCGATGCTGTGTCCGTTCGAACCCGAAGATAAACAGGCGCTTTTGGAGGCGCCATCGCTGCCGACGCGGCGGGAGACGCTGGTGACGCTGCTGGAATTCGCATTGCGGTCCGGCGATGGAGGGGAACGGGTGCAATGACGGATGGAAGCGCGACCTTTGACAGGCGGATGCTGGACGGGCTCGTTTGCCCGCAGACGCAGGCGGTGCTCCGGTATGATGCGGATGCACAGGAACTGATTTCCGAGGCCGCGGGGCTGGCATTTCCGATCCGTGAAGGCATACCGGTCATGCTGGTCGACGAAGCGCGAAAGCTCGACGACTGATCAGCCGCGCATCAGGCGCGGAAGGTCGCCAGTGAGACCGGCTGCTTCGCGGATGAAATTGCGCCTCAAGCCAGGCATAGCATTGACCATGCCCATACCCAGATCGCGCACCGTGCGTAAAATGGGGTTGTCGTTTGAAAACAGCCGGTTGAATGTATCGGTGGCGGTGGCAAGTGTGGCTGTATCGAAGCGCCGCCATGCCTGATAACGGGCGAGTGGAGCGGTGCTGCCGATATCCTCGCCGCGCTGGCGGGCTTCGCTGAGAACTTCGGCCAGCGCCGCGACATCGCGTAGACCTGCGTTCAGACCCTG
Source organism: Marivivens sp. (assembly GCA_017643845.1). Classification (GTDB taxonomy): domain Bacteria; phylum Pseudomonadota; class Alphaproteobacteria; order Rhodobacterales; family Rhodobacteraceae; genus JAEPMR01. Next base: position 124,482 of record JAEPMR010000002.1, read on the forward strand.
CCCGGCAATCGGGTGCATTCCATGCGCTGCATCACCCACCAAAGCGATGCGATCCGCGTAAAAGCTATCTGCCAGCGTTAGGTTAAGCGGATAGGTGAAGCGGGCACCTGCGAGTGAGATTTCCCCGAGAAACGACCCGAACGCGGGGCGCAATGCATCAAGAAACGCAGCGTCGTCCATCGCAGCCAATTCGGCGGCGCGGCTGTCGGTCTCGCTCCAGACAATCGACGAGCGGTTGCCGGTTACGGGAAGGATCGCGAGGGGACCGGCGGGCATGAAAAACTGGTGCGCGATGCCGTGATGCGGTTTTTCATGTGCGACGGCGCAGACAACGGCCGTCTGGCCGTAGCCCCATCCGGTACGGGTGATGCCGGCGCGCTCTGCGGTCCCCGACTTGCGACCGTCGCAGCCTACCGCAAGTGTGGCGCGGAGGGACTGACCGGAGGCAAGCGCGAGGGTGACGCCGCTGAGATCAGGGGATTGGGCGACGACCTTTTCCTCTGTGTAGGTGGTGATGCGAGGTTCGGCATCCATGGCGTCGAGAAAGGCGCGGCGGAGATGGCGGTCTTCGAGCATGTAGCCCATGGGACCTTCTTCCAGCTCGGCATGGTCGAAATGCATCATCCAGGGCGACGGGCCTTCGCCTGCGCGACCATCGGTGACTTTGATCTCGAGCATTGGCTGGGCATGGTTCACGACGGCGGGCCAAATCCCGATGTTACGCAGCAGACGCTGCGAGGCCAGAGCGAGCGCATATGCGCGTCCGTCGAATTCAGGGTCGGAACGGGTGTCGCGTGGTAGGGCGTCGACGACACCGACGGCAAAGCCGCTTTGGGCAAGGGCCAGTGCGAGTGCGGGGCCATTCAACCCGCCGCCAATAATCAGAATGTCGTGGTCCACCGTCATTTGGCCCTCCTGTATCCACATATGGCGGCTCGGGCGGGATTGTCCATGCGCGGTCTCGCCGCTACCGTCCGAAAGTGACGATCAGGAGGGCAGGCGATGGATGAGTGGCGCTGGATGACGGCTGCGGAGTTGGGGCGCGGAATTGGTGCCGGCGACATTGATCCGGTGGCACTTGCCGAAGTGTTTCTGGAGGCCATCGCGTCCCACCCCGAAGCCGGCCGGATCTATACGGCTGTGACAGCGGAACGTGCGCGGGCGGAAGCCAGCGCGGCCGCGGAGCGCGCACGTGCGGGGCAGCGTCGGGGGCCGCTCGACGGCGTACCGGTGTCGTGGAAAGACCTGTTCGACAGTGCCGGCACGGCAACTGAGGCGGGCACCCGATTGATGAAGGGGCGCGTGCCGGATCGGGATGCGGAGGTTCTGCGAAGGGCAACATCTGAGGGGCTGGTATGCCTGGGCAAGACGCATCTGAGCGAAATCGCCTTCTCAGGGCTCGGGTATAATCCGATGGCGGAGACACCCCCCAATGTACATGATGCGGAGTGTGCGCCAGGGGGGTCGTCATCGGGAGCGGCGGCATCTGTGGCGTTCGGACTAGCTGCAATAGGAATTGGCTCTGACACCGGAGGGTCGGTGAGAATCCCTGCCGCATGGAATGATCTGGTGGGGCTGAAGACGACACACGGGCTATTGCCGTTGGACGGGGTGGTGCCGCTTTGCCCGTCATTTGATACGGTTGGTCCGCTGTGCCGGAGTGTGGAGGATGCTGCACTTATGACCGCGATGTTGGCGGGTGAAAGCGAGCTCGATCTGCGGGGGGCTTCGCTGGAGGGTGCGCGGTTTATGTGCCTCACCGGACTTGTCGAGGAAGATTTGGAGCCGGAAATTTCCGATGGTTTCGGGGCTGCACTGGAGCGGCTCGCAGCCGCGGGTGTAGAGATGAGGCGGGCCGAGGCCCCTATGCTGGATGCGGCGTTCGCACTGTCGCCTGTGCTCTATACTGGCGAGGCGTGGGCGCATTGGCAGGAACGTGTCGAGGCCGACCCTGACGCGATGTATTTCCAAATCCGGGAACGGGTGGCTGCGGGGGCGGATGTGACTGCTGCGGAGTTCTTGCAGGGATGGGGGAAATTGCGCGAATTACGGGAAGAATGGCGCAATTTTACCGCCGGATATGATGCTGTGATCCTGCCGACCACGCCAATTGCGGCACCGCAGATTGCCCGACTTGGATCAGATAGAGAATATTACAGGACATCTAATCTGATCGCGCTGAGAAATACGCGGATCGGGAATTTAATGGGGCTGTGCTCTCTGACCCTGCCGACCGGTGTGCCGATGGCGGGTCTTATGATGTGCGCCGCAGCGGGAGAGGATCGGAGGCTCTTGCGGCTGGGAGTGGCGGTGGAGCGGGCACTTACCCAGGCCGGATAGTCGGCCTGAAAGCCACAACGCCCCGATTTCGCTGACCTTTCGCGTCAGTGTTTTCTGGACAGCGCCGGCGTTCTCGCGCTAGATTGGGCGAAAGCGGGGCGCAATGATCCCGTAAATTGAGGCAGATATGGATTATCCCGAGCGGTTTTCGAACCTACCGGAATACGCGTTTCCGCGCTTGCGGACGCTGTTGGACTCGCACCATGCAGGTGGCGAGCCGATTGTGATGACCATAGGTGAGCCGAGACATGCGCTTCCTGAAGGCATCGCTGAAATTCTGGCTGCCAGTGTGCAGGAGTTCGGGAAATATCCACCCAACGACGGCACGCCGGAACTGCTCTCTGCGATTGCGGGGTGGGTTTCGCAGCGTTACGGGGTCGCCCTGACGCCGGACCAGATCATGGTCCTGAACGGGACGCGCGAGGGGCTTTACAACGCGGCGATGGCGCTTTGCCCTGAGGAGAAGGCCGGAGCGAAGCCGGTCATACTGACGCCAAACCCGTTTTATCAGGTCTATGCGGTTGCTGCGCTTTCAGTGGCGGCCGAACCGGTTTTCGTAAACGCGACTGCGGCCTCCGGCCAGTTGCCGGACTTTACGGCGCTTCCCGAGGACGTGCTGAAGCGGACGGCAATCGCCTATATCTGTTCCCCTGCAAATCCACAGGGAGCTGTCGCGACCGAAGATTATTGGCGGGCGCTGATCGGGCTGGCCGAGCGTTATGACTTCCGCATTTTTGCGGATGAGTGTTATTCCGAGATTTACCGTGACGCACCGCCTGTCGGTGCGCTGGAAGTGGCTTTGAAAATGGGCGCAGACCCAGATCGCGTCTTGATTTTTCACTCGCTTTCCAAGCGGTCGAACCTCCCCGGCCTGCGATCCGGTTTTGTGGCGGGCGGGCGCGCATCGATTGCCAAGGTTCGGCAGTTACGTGCCTATTCGGGCGCTCCTTTACCGCTACCGCTACAACGGGTAGCGGAAAAGGTATGGGCGGATGAGGCGCATGTGGAGGAGAGCCGCAGGCTCTACCAAGAGAAATACAAGATCGCTGACAAGATCTTTGCAGGTGTCGACGGGTATGAGAGCCCACAGGCGGGTTTTTTCCTCTGGCTTCCGGTGTCGGATGGTGAAGAGGCGGCGCTGAAGCTCTGGACTGAAACCGGTGTGAGGGTTCTGCCGGGGGCGTATCTGAGCCGCGATACCGAGGCGGGAAATCCCGGAACGGGATATATCAGGGTCGCAATGGTGGCTCCAAAAGAAGAAATGCAGCGCGGTCTGACTTTGATCCGCGACTGCTTGTATGATTGAGGGACGAGAGTATGGCGTTTCAGACACGTTCGCGGGATCCGCTACTGGACAGCACAACGCAGGCCGCGCTGGAAAAGCGCGGGCGGGAACTGCTGGGGCTGATGGTGATCGGTGTCGGTATGGTGCTGGCGCTGATGCTGTGGTCGCACAGTCCAGATGATCCGTACTGGATGCTCTCATCCGATGCGCCAATCCAGAATATGTTTGGCTCGCTTGGGGCGACCGTATCGGCGACACTGATGCTTGTTCTCGGCTTGGGGGCATGGGGTATCGCGACGGTAATCATCGCGTGGGGTGCGCGCTTTGTGCTTCATCACGGGACATCGCGGCTGTTTGAGCGTGTTATCTTCGCGCCAATCGCGATTGTGCTGATGTCTGTCTATGCATCGACATTGGTTCCCGGCAGCGCGTGGGAGCAGAGCTACGGGCTGGGTGGAATGTTCGGCGATATGGCCGTGGGGATGCTGATGGGAGTCATTCCCGCCGGTCAGGCGCTTTCGGTGAAGATCGTGAGTGCAGGCGCAGGTGCGCTGATGTTGGCTGCAGGATTGCATGCGCTGGGCTTTACCTTGCGGGAAGTCGGCAACGGGCTGCGTTTCCTGATGCTGGGCGTGATTGTGATTTATTCCTTGATTCTTAGGGCGCTGGGACGTGGCGCTGTGGCTTCGTACTCGGCGGCAGCGGGGCTGCATGCGACGATGCAAGCGCGCCGTGAGGATGCGCGAGTGACACCGGAAACGGCAAATGATCCGGCGATCAAGGAACGGGTTGCCGCTGTCGTTCGCTCAAATCCGGCGATGCCGACCGCGACGCGGGCCGTGGCGGAGCCGCCGTTGCATGCGCAGGCGCGAGATGTGGCGGACGAGGTGGTCATCGAAGATACTCCGCAAGAGACCCACGCCCAAGGTGGCGGCTTGTTCGGCTTGTTCCGTCGCGCACCCGAGCCGCAGATGCCCGAACCGGAACTGATCGACATGGATGAAGGCGAGCTTGACACGGGCTTCGGCCCTGATGGTGCGCGTATTCGCGACAAGATTACAAACGCAATCCGTAACCGGAACACAATTGAGGTGCCGGAGGCAGAGGAGCCGCCGGTGACCGGCTTCCGCATCGAGCCACGTCTGACTGAAGGCAAGGGGCCGCGACCGCTGGTCTATGCCGATCCGGTTACAGAGCCTACCGAAAAGGCGGCGAGTGAAGTGCCTGCCGCTGAAGAAGTGCTGAAAACGGAGCCGTTGGTGGCAAAGCCTCTGTTTAATCCAGAGGTCCAGAATGCTGACAATCAGCAACGCCGTGTCGTGCAGCCGGCGCAGACGCGATCCGTGGCACCATCCCGCCGAGCGCAAGCCGAGGCGCAGCCGAGCTTGCAGTTTGAAGAAAAGCACAGCGATTACGAACATCCGCCGCTGAATTTGCTCACCAATCCTGTTTCGATCGAGCGCCACTATCTGAGTGATGAGGCGCTGGAAGAAAACGCGCGGATGCTGGAGAGCGTGCTGGATGACTATGGCGTGAAGGGCGAGATCGTCAGCGTGCGCCCCGGTCCTGTTGTGACGATGTATGAGCTGGAACCGGCACCCGGTTTGAAGGCCAGTCGTGTGATTGGTTTGGCGGATGATATTGCGCGGTCCATGTCCGCGCTGTCTGCGCGGGTCTCGACCGTGCCTGGACGGTCCGTGATCGGTATCGAATTGCCCAATGCCAATCGTGAAAAGGTCGTGCTGCGCGAGATACTCGCCGCGCGCGGGTTTGGTGACAGTAACATGCGCCTTCCTCTGGCGCTGGGCAAAGATATTGGAGGTGAGCCGGTTGTGGCGAACCTCGCAAAGATGCCGCATTTGCTGATCGCGGGGACGACCGGATCGGGTAAGTCGGTGGCGATCAATACAATGATCCTGTCGCTTCTCTACAAGCTGACCCCGGATGAATGCCGGTTGATCATGATTGACCCGAAGATGCTGGAACTCAGCGTCTATGATGGCATCCCGCATTTGCTGAGCCCGGTCGTGACCGACCCCAAGAAAGCAGTCGTGGCGCTGAAGTGGGTCGTGGGCGAGATGGAAGAGCGTTACCGCAAGATGTCGAAAATGGGGGTGCGCAACATCGAGGGCTACAACAGTCGTGTCGAGGATGCACTGAGCCGCGGTGAGCTTTTCAGCCGGACGGTGCAGACCGGATTCGACGATGCGACCGGTGATCCCGTTTTCGAGACCGAGGAGTTCAAGCCCGAAAAAATGCCCTATATCGTCGTCATCGTGGACGAGATGGCCGACCTGATGATGGTCGCGGGCAAGGAGATCGAGGCCTGTATTCAACGGTTGGCGCAGATGGCGCGGGCTTCGGGGATTCACTTGATCATGGCGACGCAGCGGCCGTCGGTGGATGTGATTACCGGCACGATCAAGGCCAACTTCCCGACACGAATTTCGTTCCAGGTCACGTCAAAGATCGACAGTCGCACCATTCTGGGTGAGCAGGGTGCCGAGCAGCTGCTGGGCATGGGTGATATGCTTTACATGGCGGGTGGCGCACGGATTACCCGCGTGCATGGGCCGTTCGTCAGTGACGAGGAAGTCGAGGAAATCGTCAACTACCTGAAGGGCTTTGGACCGCCGGAGTATATGTCTGGCGTGGTAGATGGCCCCGATGACGAAAAAGAAGCCGACATCGATTTGGTGTTGGGTTTGGGCGGCAACACCGATGGCGAGGATGCGCTCTACGATCAGGCGGTGGCAATTGTCATTCGCGACCGGAAATGCTCGACGTCATACATCCAGCGCAAGCTGGCGATCGGCTATAACAAAGCCGCACGGCTGGTAGAGCAGATGGAAGACGAAGGCGTGGTGAGTGCGGCCAACCATGTGGGTAAACGCGAAATCCTTGTTCCGGAGCAGCATTGATGGTGCGTGTACGGGCGGTCGCTGACTCTGATCATGCGGCGTGGGAGCGGCTCTATTCGGACTACGCGGCCTTTTATGGTGTGACGCAGGATGATGCGATGCGCGCGCGCGTTTGGGGCTGGATCCACGACCCTGACCATACGGTGACATGCCTTGTGGCAGAGGACGAAACAGGCGCTTTGGTCGGGCTGGCGCATTACCGTGAGTTCTCACGGCCGCTGGCTGCGGCGACGGGAGCTTTTCTGGACGATCTGTTTGTCGATCCCGCCGCTCGCGGATCGGGTGCGGCAAAGGCTCTGATCGAGGCGGTGCGGGAAGATTCCCTCCGACGAGGATGGAGCCTCGTGCGCTGGATCACCGCGGATGACAATTATCGGGCGCGTAGCCTCTACGACAAGGTGGCGAACCGGACAGGCTGGGTGACTTACGATATCCCGCTATAGACCGTCGGTTAGATGGCGCGGATATCCGCTGACACAGGGTGTGTTATCGCCTAGCCGCTTGTCTGGCGGCATCAAGGCCCCATCTGAGGCAGAACGAACGGAGATGATCGGATGTGGAACCAAGTGATGCGACGCATGATACGCGTGGGCCTGCTGGCCGCACCGGTGTTGGTGGCGGGACTGGCAGGGCGGGCAGAGGCAGAACAGGTCTCGCTCGCTGAGGTGTCCGCATATTTTAACGAGATGCGTGCGCTCGAAGCGAAATTCACACAGATCAACGATGATGGGTCGATTTCGACCGGAACGCTTTTCATTCACCGGCCGGGGCGGATGCGGTTTGAATATGATCCGCCGGAAGAGGCGCTGGTGATCGCGGCTGGCGGGTCGCTGGCCGTGTTTGATCCAGGTTCCAATACCGGGCCGGAGCGGTATCCGTTGGGGCGAACGCCCCTTAATCTGATCCTCAAGCGTGATGTGGACCTGACCGCCGAACGGATGGTGGTGGATCACAGCTATGACGGGACAGTAACGCGCGTTACGGCTCAGGATCCGGATAATCCGGGCTACGGGTCAATCCAGCTGGTTTTCACGGATGCGCCGACGGAGCTGCGGCAATGGGTAATCCGTGACAATACAGGCGCACAGACGACTGTGATCCTGTCCGATATGGCGGAGGGGGATCGTCTGCCCTCGCGGTTGTTCAGTATTATCTCTGAAACAGAGGCGTGGCTGGAGCGCGGTTGATCAGAGCCGCACACCGCGACAGGAGGCAAGCTGGCGTTCGTAGGTGGCTGCGCGGTTACGAACATTGGCGGCGACGGTAAGCAGCCACGACTTGTTTCTGTAGGTGCCACGGCGATAGCCAGCGTGACCTTCATGATAAGCCAGATACTGGTTATAGGCGTCATCGAGGCTGATGCCGTTCACGCTGCGGGTGCGGTTCATATACCAACCGATGAAATCGGTCGCATCATTGACGTTATCGCGCCGTGCGAAGCGGCGACCGGCATCGGATTTGTAATCGTCCCATGTGCCATCAAGCGCTTGGGCGTAGCCATAGGCGGAGGATGCGCGACCGCGTGGGATGATCCCGAGGAAGAACCGCCTTGGTGGACGGTTATTCGCGATGAATTTGCTTTCCTGATGGATGATGGCCATCAGAACATGGGGTTCCACCCCCCAGCGCTGTTCGGTCAGCCGGAATGCACTCGCATAGTGGGGCCGTTCCGTCACAATCGCACAGGCGTTATCCAGCTCTGCGGGTGCACGATAGTCGCGGGTTCCGCAGCTGCCTAGGACCAACAGCAATAGGACGGCGATTAGGGGTCTGCTCATATGCCTCTCGCCTTTTATTCCTTCCAGTTTAGCAGGAGGGGCGATTCGAGGGAATGAAATTCCCGTGAATTTACAGGGCAAATGCCAGAATGAGCGGCAATCCGACTACGGAAAGGAGGGTCGATACCACTACCATACCCGCCACAGATTGAGCGTCAGCGCCGAATTTCTCTGCCAGGAGGTAAGACGTCACGGCGACGGGAGTGGCCAGTTGCAGGGTCAACACTGCAAGCGGCATCTGTTCGAGGCCGAACCAGAGGCCCACACCGACGCCGACCGCAACGCAGATTCCGAATTTAATGACGGATAGAAGAACGGCGAGCCGGACCTGACCGGGGTGCAGGCGTGCAACTGCGACACCAAGTGTTATGAGCATCACAGGAATTGCGATCTGGCCGAGCAGCTCCAGGGTATTGGTCATGAAGACAGGTGTTTTCCAGCCCTGCCAAAGAAATAGCGCCCCAAGGAACAACGCGCCCATCAGCGGCTCGCGAACGATCCGGCCGAGAGAACCTCGACCCGCGACAACCCAGATGCCCAAAGAAAACGAGAGCAGCATCATCACGGCAAACGGCACCAGCGCGTAGCTGAAACCGGTTTGGCCGAACGCAAAGAGTGCCAAAGGTAGGCCCAGGTTGCCGGTGTTGCCAAAGGTCAAAGGCGCAAGAAATGTCCGGATATCGAGCCGAAGCAGCCGTATGATGATAAACAGGATCGCGCCAATGGCACCATAGGCCACAAAACTGGCAAGGAGCAGACGACCGAGCGCTTCGGGTTCGATCTCGGTATTCATCACAGCGACAAAGACAAGCGCGGGCAATGATACGGTCATTGCCAAGCGGGTTACGAACTCCATTTTATACTCAAAGCCGAGCCGAACCCACGCAAAACCAATTGCTGCAAGTAGGAATACCGGCGCTGCGATCTGGATGACTGTCAGAGCGAGGTTCACAGACTGTTTCCTGCCGAATCACTGTTGTTTCATAGACATAGGGTGCTTGCGGGAGTAGTAATGAGGTGGGGGTAAGAGTGCCATGCTTAAGACACGGGCGAAATATTATTTGGGCCAAGTGGTCAGGCATCGCAAACATCCGTTTCGTGGTGTCGTCTTTGATGTGGACCCGGAATTCAGCAATACCGAAGAATGGTATCAGGCGATTCCCGAGGACATCCGCCCTGCCAAGGACCAGCCTTTCTATCATTTGCTGGCCGAAAACGAGCAGAATTACTACGTGGCCTATGTGTCTGAGCAGAACCTGATCGCGGATTATTCCGGCGTGCCTGTCGGTCATCCTGATTTACAGGAGTTCTTTGGGCCGTTTACGGATGGTTATTATCCGCTCGAAGTTGCGATGAACTAGGGTCAGGTAAGTCTAGTACCCCAAAGCACAGCCATCTTTGCGCGGATCGGACGCGCCTATCAGAATGCCATCATCTCTGATTTCGATTGCTTGAGCGCCGCCGATTGGCCCTTCGTCGAGCCGGAGCCTGTGACCAAGTTCTGCGAGTTGAGCGCGCACCTCCGGTGAATAGCTTTGTTCAAGGCGCAGCGTGTCGCCTTCGGCAAAGCAGCGGGGGGCGTCTATCGCGGCTTGAGGATCCAGTCCGAAATCGACGAGATTCGTGACGAAGCGGGCATGTCCACACGCCTGGTAAGCGCCACCCATCACGCCGAATGGCATCGTGACGCGACCCTGTTGGCCGAGCATCGCAGGGATAATCGTATGCATTGGGCGTTTGCCTGCGCCCGCCTCATTCGGGTGGCCTTCAGTCAGGTTGAAGCCCTGTCCGCGATTGTGGAACAGGATGCCGAAACGATCCGAAGCGATGCCGGAGCCGAAGCCGGAGAAGATCGAGTAGATCAGGGACACTGCCATGCGGTCACGATCCACTACTGTGATGTAGATGGTGTCGCGATGGACCTCCTCAGTGAGTTGGGTCGCCGAGGACATTGCGCTTTTCGGGTCAATCAGCGCTGCGAGTTTTTTTGCTGTATCCTCCGAGAAAAACGTGTCGAGTTTGGTCGTGTGTGCGGGGTCAGCGATGAAGCGATTGCGAGCATCGTAGGCCAGTTTGGTTGCCTCGGCTTCGAGATGGGCACGTTCTGCGCCGAACGGATCCATGGATGCGAGATCGAAATTGCGCAGGATGTTCAGAATAAGATGTGCCGTTGCGCCCTGACCGTTAGGCGGATGTTCGAGCAGTTCGCGGCCCGCATATTGGCCCGAAAGGGGCGTGGTGTAGGTGCAAGCGGTCTGTTCGAAGTCCTCGAGTGTGTGGCTGCCGCCAAGTGCTTGCAGGGTCGCGACCATATCTTCGGCGACCTCGCCGGAATAGAAGCCCTCCCGCCCTTCGAGAGCGATGCGACGGAGAACTTCGCCTTGATCCGGTGCGCGAAATAACGTGCCAGCCGAGGGTGTTTTGCCTTGGACATTGAAGCGGCTTCGTGCGCTTTCATTAAAAAGTGCGCCTCCTTCGCTCGCCCAATCGAAAGCGACGCGGGGAGCAATGGGGATGCCTGCCTCAGCATAATGGATGGCTGGGGCCAATGCCGCTTTGAGGCCGAGGCGACCGTAATCCTGCGCCAATGTGCACATGGCGTCGACTGCGCCCGGAATTGTGATCGCAGCGGGATCGTGGCGGGGGATGCGCGTATGACCGGCGGCGCGGAGTGGTTCGGGATCGAACCCTTTTGGCGCGCGCCCTGATCCGTTGAGCGCGATGACCGGTGCGTCGGGTGAAGGGGCGACAAGTGCAAAGCAGTCCCCGCCGAGACCGGTCATTTGTGGCTCGCAGAAGCCGAGGAGGACCGCGCCAGCAATGGCGGCATCGACGGCGTTGCCGCCCGCTTCGAGCATTTGAATGGCGACTTTTGCGGCAAGCGGGTGCGAAGTGGCGCACATGCCATTGGTCGCATAGACGGCTGAGCGGCCGGGGCGTTCGAAATCGCGCATTGGGGATCCTCCTGCGAGGAAGGTATCGTTTGAATGCGGCGGTGCAATATGGGAAATGGGCGCAAGCAGGAGGGAAGACTGATGCGCGTTGATTATACGGAACTAGGTCAGCGGATACGAGCAGTTGCCGAGGGTGAAACGGACGAAGTTGCACTGATGGCGACGCTAGCCTGCGAGATCCATCATTCCGATGAGCGGTTCGACTGGACCGGCTTTTATCGTGTGGTCGCGCCGGAGCTATTAAAGATCGGGCCGTATCAGGGAGGGCATGGCTGCCTGACGATCCCCTTTGATAAAGGTGTCTGTGGTGCGGCAGCGCGGACTGGCGAGACGCAGTTGGTGCCGGATGTTGATGCATTTCCCGGACATATCGCTTGCGCAAGTTCGACGCGATCCGAGATCGTGTTGCCGGTGTGGAATGGTTCTGGTGAGTTGATTGCGGTTCTGGATATCGACAGCGACCAGCCGGATGCATTCGATGCGCAGGATGCCGAAGCGCTGGCGGATATTCTAAAGGCGGTTTTTGGGTAAGGCGTCGCGCACAGGATGACCTGTGCGCGACAGAGTCTTTAATCAGGCCACGTCGAAGGTCAGCGGCTTGATCTGATTGAACAGGCCAGTGTCGTTCAATGCCTTGATGGCTGATGCCGGAACCGGCTCGTCGACATACAGCAGCGCGATGGCTTCGCCCTTTGCGGCAGCGCGGCCAAGGGTAAAGTTCGCGATATTGACGCCGTTGGAGCCCATCGTGGTCCCGAGCGTGCCGATGATGCCGGGGACATCTTCGTTGGTTGTGTAGAGCATGTGCGATCCGACCTCGGCGTCGATGTTGATGCCCTTGATCTGGATGAAGCGCGGTTTGCCATCGGAGAATACCGTGCCTGCAATCGAGCGTTCGCGTTTGCTGGTGACGACCGTGACCTTCATGTAACCCTCGAACGCACCTGATTGATCCTGACGGGTGGTCGAGACCTTGATACCCCGCTCTTTGGCGATCACGGGGGCGGAAACCATGTTCACGTCGGGATTGGCTTTCTTCATGATCCCTGCGATGGCGCCGCAGTTCAGCGCTTCGAGGTTCATATCGGAGACGATGCCGTCATATAGGATATTGATTGCCTTGATCGGTTCGTCGGTCATCTGGCCGATGAAGTTTCCGAGGTGATCTGCCAGCTTGATCCACGGACCCATGACCTTGGCCTCTTCCGCGGTCACAGAGGGCATGTTCAGCGCGTTTTGCACCGCACCAGTCAGAAGGTAGTCGGACATTTGCTCGGCCACCTGAAGGGCGACGTTTTCCTGTGCTTCGGTGGTCGCGGCCCCGAGGTGCGGCGTGCAGACGACGTTGGGCAGGTTGAAGAGCGGGTTTTCGGTCGCGGGCTCTACCGAGAACACATCGAAGCCCGCGCCAGCGACATGGCCGGATTTGAGTGCTTCGGCGAGGGCTTCCTCATCCACCAGCCCCCCACGGGCACAGTTCACGATGCGGACGCCTTTCTTGGTTTTTGCAATGTTTTCCGCCGAGAGGATGTTGCGGGTAGCATCTGTGAGCGGCACGTGCAGGGTGATGAAATCCGCGCGGGCAAGCAGCTCGTCCAGCTCGACCTTCTCGACGCCGATCTTGTCGGCGCGTTCCTGGCTCAGATAGGGGTCATAGGCTACGACTTTCATCCGCAGACCTTGAGCGCGGTCGATCACGATGGAGCCGATATTTCCCGCGCCGATAACGCCAAGGGTCTTGCCTGTCAGTTCAACGCCCATGAAGCGCGACTTTTCCCATTTGCCGGCGTGGGTCGAGGCATTGGCTTCAGGGATCTGGCGGGCGACGGCCATCATCATGGAAATCGCATGTTCGGCGGTGGTGATCGAATTGCCGAAGGGCGTATTCATCACGATGATGCCCTTCTTGGATGCGGCGGCGATGTCGACATTGTCGACACCGATTCCCGCGCGACCGATGACCTTCAGATTGTCCGCGTTCGCGATCAGTTTTTCAGTAGCTTTGGTGGCCGAGCGGATGGCGAGGCCGTCATAGTCGCCGATGACAGCGGCGAGCGCGTCTTTGTCTTTGCCCAGCTCGGGGCGGAAATCGACCTCGATACCGCGATCACGGAAGATCTGAACGGCGGCTTCGGAGAGTTTATCGGAAATAAGTACTTTAGGAGCCATGGGTTTTGTCCTCTTGGCAGGAATGTTGGCGGGGAGTTTCCTCGCCGGAATTGGATGAGATCAGGCGGCGGCCTGTTGGGCGATTTCAGCTTCGAAAGCCCATTCGAGCCAAGGAAGCATGGCTTCGATGTCGGAGGTTTCGACGGTCGCGCCACACCAGATACGCAGACCCGCCGGGGCATCGCGATAGGCTCCGATGTCGAGTGCTGCGCCTTCGGCTTCGAGCCGCTTGGCGACGGACTTTGCGAAAGCGGCACCGTCGGTGATCCGCGGATCGGTAAACTTCAGGCAGACGCTGGTATTGGAGCGGGTCGCCGGATCATTGGCGAGATTGTCGATCCAATCGCGCGTCGCGCAGAAGTTCCAGATTGCGCGGGCGTTTGCATCCGCACGGTGACGGAGCGCATCGAGGCCACCGATGGAACGTGCCCATTTCAGTGCGACGAGGTAATCCTCGACCGCCAGCATGGAGGGCGTGTTGATGGTCTCGCCGACAAAGATGCCTTCGATCAACTTTCCGCCTTTGGTCAGGCGGAAGATTTTGGGCAGCGGCCAGGGTGGCGTATAGCTTTCGAGACGCTCGACGGCGCGGGGGCTGAGGATCAGCATGCCATGGGCCGCTTCCCCACCCATCACCTTTTGCCAGGAGAAGGTGGTGACGTCGAGCTTCTCCCACGGGAGATCCTGCGCGAAGGCTGCGGAGGTGGCGTCGCAGATTGTTAGTCCGGCGCGATCGGCGGGGATAACGTGACCACCGGCAACGCGGACGCCGGAGGTGGTGCCGTTCCAAGTGAAGACGACGTCTTTGTCATAGTCGAGCGCTGCCATGTCGACGATATCACCGTAGTCGGCGGTGTGGACGGCTGCGTCCAGCTTGAGCTGTTTGACTGCGTCGGTAACCCAACCGGCGCCGAAGCTTTCCCATGCGACCATCTCAACCGGGCGTTCGCCCAGAAGCGACCACATTGCCATTTCGACCGCGCCGGTATCGGAGGCGGGCACGATGCCAATGCGATAATCTTCGGGAACGCCGAGGATTTCGCGGGTCAGGTCGATTGCTTCTTTCAGTTTGGCTTTGCCAACCGCAGCACGGTGGCTGCGCCCGAGGGCGGCATCGGAAAGCGAATCGAATGTGAAAACAGGGGGTTTGGCACAGGGGCCAGAAGAAAAGCGCGCATTGGCCGGGCGCTTTGCCGGTTTGGTCGTAGCCATGGATGTTATCCTTCCAGATATACGCCCCTCGTTGGGGAGGGGTGTCCCACGAATGGACATAGGGGGCGGCTGCAGGTGCAGCAAGTACGAAAATGATCAGAATGCGGCTGTCCAAATCTTTTTTGCGACAGGTTTGTTCACTATCGGAAACTGCGCCGGAATTCAGTGCCGTGGGCTGGAATCCCCTGAGCGATTGTGTTTAGTCGCGATAAATCTAGCCCGGATATGCCTGAAACATGCATTTTGTTACACTGATAGCCAACCCGAGGAAGCGCCCATTGGACGGAGCGCTGGTCGAAGCTTTGCGCAATGCCTGGGGCGGGCTGGAAGCGATCTGGCTCAGCGCAGACGAAGCTGCGGAATTCGCGGTGCCTGTTCCCGCAAGCAACGCCGACAGCGTCTGGGAGGATCTTCAGGGGCAGGGTGTCGATCTGGTGGTGCAACCGGCGGAAAACCGACGCAAGCGGATGCTGTTGGCGGATATGGATAGCACGATGATCCAGCAGGAGTGCATCGACGAGCTGGCAGATGAGGCGGGTGTCGGGCCAAGGGTGGCCGACATCACGGCGCGGGCGATGAATGGTGAGCTGGATTTCGAAGGGGCGCTGATCGAGCGGGTCGGGCTCTTGAAGGGGTTGGACGAGGCGGTGATTGGTAAGGTGCTGGAAAGCCGTATCACCTTTATGCCCGGTGGCCGGGAACTGGTGCAGACGATGAAGGCCAACGGTGCCTATGCGGCGCTGGTGTCCGGTGGGTTCACGGCCTTTACCGCGCGTGTTGCTGAAGCGCTGGGATTTGACGAGAATCGCGCCAATACGCTGTTGGGCGAGAATGGAATGCTGACAGGTGATGTCGGGCGTCCGATTCTGGGACGCGAAGCAAAGGTGCAGGCGCTGGATGAAATAACGCGGCGCTTGGGGCTGTCTGATGCCGATGTACTGGCTGTGGGTGATGGCGCGAATGATCTGGGAATGCTGCAGAGGGCAGGAGCAGGCGTCGCGCTGCATGCCAAGCCGTCAGTGCAGGCGCAGGCCAAGATACGCGTGAACCACGGAGACCTCACGGCGCTTTTGTTCATGCAAGGCTATGCTCGGAGCGAGTTCGTCGCCTAGCGCAACGCGTCACTTGCACGAATTTCGCCTGCAAGAAGTCCACTACGGGACTTGATCGGCACATCGAGCCATTGGCGTGTAATGGGGTGGTGGTAGTCCAGAACACCAAGCCGCACAAGAAGAGCCGCGATGACACATTGGCTGGCTGTTTCGGAGCCATCAGAAATCTTTAACGCGATGCCAAGTTTCTGTTCGGGTAAGATGCCGATATAGACGCCGTCAGCGCCGAATTTCAGAATTGCCTGTCCGTTCGTTGCGCGCGCCAGTTCCGTGCAGGGGCGGCTGTCACCGGCCAGAAGCCCCGGGTGGATTCGCATGGCATTTACGAGACGCGAAGCAGCTCGTTGGCGGAGGTCTCCCGTGTTGCGAGCGGCGGCGAACCGCGCCATTGCGCGGGCCAGCGCGTGTGTTGTGGTGGCAAAATTTGGAGCAGAACAACCGTCAATTCCGGTTCCAAGGCAAGTGTGATCAGTTACCTCTTCAAATGCGGTGCGGAAGCTGACCTGTACGGGGTGGTCAAGTGCGACATATTCCGGGCCAGCGCCGATGTGTTTGCCCAAGGTTAGGAAGCCAGCGTGTTTTCCAGAGCAGGTATTGTGAATTTGGCACGGTGACAGGCCGTCGCGGATCATTTGGTGGCGGGTTTCCCTTTCGCGCACCGTTTGCGGGCCACAGCGCAGGTCGTCTTCGCCAAGGCCGAGGCCGGATAGCCATTGCACGACTGCGTCCGTATGGATTGGCGCGCCTTCGTGGGAAGCGCAGGCAAGTGCGAGATGTGCGTCTGTAAGTCCGAAGGCATCGGCAGCGCCGCTTTCGACGAGAGGAAGCGCCTGAATCATCTTGCAGGACGAGCGGGGAAAGAAGGTGGCGCTTGCATCGCCCCAGCTTTCGACGATCTGGCCGGATGCGTCGCAAATCACGGCATGGCCGAGGTGAAGGCATTCAAGAACGTCGCCGCGCCAGCGTTCGACCAATGGTGCGCCTTGCATTGGCATGACATTCCTCCGATTTCGACGTGAAACCCGCGCGAACTTGTGCCGAGGGGCTTTTCCAATTGAGCGGAATTTTGCTATGACTTGGCCTATCGAGTTGAAAGCGATCCCGCCAGTGTAAAAAGTATCGCAAGACTGCTGGATGCTGGGGCAATTGAGGCAAACACAGCTTGGAGGCTGTATGATGATTTCTGGAATTCGAACCACCCTTTTGGTGTTGGCTGCAATCGGCACGGCTGGTGCTGCTTTTGCACAGGAGGAGACCGATAATCGCGTGGCGGCGGAGGCCGACTGGGGGGTCTTTGTGAGCAGCGATCCCATGGAGTGTCTGGCGGTTTCGCGACCTGAAGAGATGCTCAATACCCGCGATGGCGAGGTCGTCGAGGTTCGGCGTGGCGAAACGCGCCTGTTTGTTTTCTATCGACCCGGCGCGAATGTGAACGGACAGGTGGCCTTTACCGGCGGTTATCCTTTTGCCGGAAACTCGACTGTAGAGATGGATGTCGACGGCACCAAATATGAATTGTTCGTGGAAGGCGAGTGGGCATGGCCCGCGCCGGAGGACGATGCGACGATTGTTGCGGCGATGAAAGCCGGAAGCAAGGCGGTGCTTGCGGGGCGCTCGGGGCGTGGCACGAATACGCAGGATACTTTTTCCCTGATCGGGTTCACGGCGGCGGTCGAAGAAGCAGCGCGGCGCTGTAACTGATCAAAGGGCGCTGCTGCGCCCGATAATGCAGGGTCCGGTTTCCTTTGAAACCGGACCTTTTTGCTGTAAGGAGCGGCTCTCCGATGAAAGAGACTCAGATGACTGCGACAGCCCCGATTACTCAGGATGTGAAAACGATCCCGCGCAAGCTGCCGGAAGGACCGGTGAACCTTGTTGGGATGACCCGTGACCAGATGCGTCTTGCGTTGATCGAAGCGGGCACGCCTGAGAAGCAGGCGAAGATGCGAGTCAATCAGATCTGGCAGTGGATCTATCACTGGGGGGTTCGGGATTTCGCCGCGATGACGAACCTTGCAAAGGATTATCGCGCGATGCTCTCCGAGCGGTTCGTCGTCGCGCTGCCTGAAATGGTGTCGCGGCACGTCAGTGCGGATGGCACCCGCAAGTATCTGGCGCGGATTTCCGGCGGGCATGAGGTCGAGGTGGTTTACATCCCCGAAACGGACCGTGGGACGCTGTGTATTTCCAGTCAGGTTGGCTGCACGTTGACATGCTCGTTTTGCCATACAGGAACACAGAAGCTGGTGCGCAATCTGACGGCTGGGGAAATCGTCGGTCAGATCATGATGGCGCGCGACGATCTGGGGGAATGGCCAGAGCCGGGGCAGGGCACAGGTGAGAACGGACCGCGGCTGCTGTCCAACATCGTGCTGATGGGGATGGGTGAGCCGCTCTACAATTTCGAGAATGTGCGGGATGCGATGAAGATCGCGATGGACGGGGAGGGGATTTCCCTGTCGCGGCGCCGGATCACGCTTTCGACAAGTGGCGTCGTGCCGGAGATTGCGCGGACCGCCGAGGAAATCGGTTGTCAGCTGGCTGTCTCGTTCCATGCGACAACGGATGAAATCCGCGACAAGCTGGTGCCGATCAACAAGCGCTGGAACATCGAGACGCTATTGAAAGCGCTGAAAGAGTATCCGAAGGCATCGAATTCCGAGCGGATCACGTTCGAATATGTGATGCTGAAAGATGTGAATGACAGCGATGCAGATGCGCGGCGTTTGGTGAAATTGATCGAGGGTATTCCAGCCAAGATCAACCTGATCCCCTTCAATGAGTGGCCGGGTGCGCCTTATGAACGCTCCGACTGGAGCCGCATCGAAGCTTTTGCCGATATTATCTACAAAGCGGGATATGCCAGCCCGATCCGCACGCCCCGTGGCGAGGATATTATGGCAGCCTGCGGACAGTTGAAATCTGCCACCGAACGGGCGCGAAAGAGCCGACGGGAAATTGAAGCGGAAGCGGGGATGGGCGGCGCGTCTTAACGTTCTTTTGAATTTTTGATGACAGCAATCGGGTATGAAACATTTTGTACCTGACCCCAGTGTTCCGCCTGTTGCCATTTCAACCGACGATAAAGCGGATATCCTAAAGCGCCACTTGCAGCGTTGTTCCGAAGATCGCGCGATGCGCCGGCCTGAATTGCGGGCAAAGCATTTGCAAAGGAATAAGCTATATTCCGCGTTGGAACGGCCGCTGAAAAGGGGCAGCGACTAGGCCGGAAGGGACGTCAGAACCTGTTCGATAATTTCAGGAACCGTGTGGCTGACATGGACGTGGATTGTGGTTTCTTCGTCTGTCGGTGGCTCCAAGGTGGCAAGTTGGCTCTCGAGTAAGGCAGGCGGCATGAAGTGACCGCTGCGTTCGGACATTCGCCGGGCAAGGAGATCTTTGCCCCCATCCAGAAAGACGATTGTCATCGGGCCGAAACCGGCACGGAGATGATCGCGGTAGCTGCGTTTCAGCGCCGAGCAGGTCAGCACAACTGGCTGATCTGCCCTCCCCGCATCCTGGCAAGCTGTGATCAGGGCATCGAGCCAGGGCCAGCGCATTTCATCGGTCAAGGGATGGCCCGCTGCCATATGGGCGACGTTCGCCGGAGGATGGTGATCGTCGCCTTCAATGAAAGACGTTGAAAGTGCGGTGGCAAGTTGCCTGCCTATGGTGGATTTTCCGGTGCCTGAAACGCCCATTACCAGGATCACGTTGGGTGCTGTTGCCGTTATGGAGTCTGTCACCGTTCAGCGTCCCGGAATGGAGGTGCGCTTCTGCCCGGCTTTTTCCCAGCCGCGAATTGCGTCCATCGCGTCCTCAGCGGTTTCGACATAGCGGAAAAGGAGCAAATCCTCATCCGAGATTGTGCCAGCGTCGGCGAGGGCTTCCCAGTTGATGATCCGCTCCCAGAAACTGCGGCCGAAGAGCAGAAATGGAACCTCTTCCATTCTTCCGGTCTGGATGAGCGTGAGCGTTTCAAACATTTCATCGAGGGTCCCGAAGCCGCCGGGGAACACGCAGATCGCCTTTGCCCGCATGAGGAAATGCATTTTGCGAATGGCGAAATAATGAAAGTTAAAACACAGTTCCGGCGTCACGTATTCATTGGGCGCTTGTTCGTGTGGAAGGACGATATTGAGGCCTATGGATTTTCCGCCGGCCTCTGCCGCGCCGCGACTTCCAGCCTCCATCACCCCCGGACCGCCTCCGGTGGCAATGACAGTATCAAGCCGGCCGTCTTTCTGGCCGTCTTTCGTGACCATATAGGCGAATTTCCGGGCTTCTTCGTAGTACCGGGAGAGGTCTTTGAGGGTGTCGGTGCGGGCGTTGGCTGCGGCGTCAGGTGGGGGAATGCGCGCGCCCCCGAACATCACGACTGTTTGGTTTACGCCCGCTTCATTCATCGCCATTTCCGGCTTGAGCAGTTCGAGCTGCAACCGCACAGGGCGAAGCTCTTCACGGCACATGAAATCGGGGTCTGCGAAGGCGAGCCGATAAGACGGCGCGCGGGTTTGCGGAGTGTCGGGTATCTGGCTGGCCGCCTCACGGTCTTCGTGACTGTCGCGGAAAGGATTGTGACGGAACTCGTCGTTCATCTGCCGTTGCCTCGCATTGCGCTGAATGGTGTTTTCAGTCTATAGCCGCCCGAACACAATGACGACCGCCAATCCGGAGAAATCATGTCGAACGCTCAACTTGAAGCCGCCATCGAAGCCGCGTGGGATGCACGCGATCAAATCACACCTGCGACAACGGGTGAGACCCGCGAAGCGATTGAAGATACGCTTGATGCGCTCGATAGCGGGAGCCTCCGCGTGGCGGAGCGCCGCGACAGTGGCGAGTGGCATGTGAACCAGTGGGCGAAGAAGGCTGTTTTGCTCGGTTTCCGCATCAAGGACATGGAGCAGCACGAAGGTGGGCCGCAGGCAGGCGGCTGGTGGGACAAGGTCGACAGCAAGTTCAAAGGCTGGGGCGATAATCAGTGGAAAGCTGCCGGCTTCCGTGCCGTGCCAAACTGCGTCGTTCGGAAGTCTGCCTATATTGCGCCGGGCGTCGTTCTGATGCCGTCATTCGTCAATCTGGGCGCCTATGTCGATGAA
>JAEPMR010000030.1 GCA_017643845.1 Marivivens sp.
CAAAATGGCGCCCGATCGCCAGACCGACGCCATTCGCGGCACCTGTAACAATGGCAGTCTTACCGGCTATTGAAAATGACATGGCTGGTCTCCCTTCCGCTCACGTGCGGTCGCCCTTCGGTCTCGATGCATGCAGCACCTTGAAACCTTTGTCTCCCATCAGTTCCTCCACCTTGATGAAGGCACTCCCGAGTAGCGATTCATAGGGCAAATGCCGGTTCGCCACCATCCAAAGCTGTCCATTCGGCACCAATGCGCGGGCCGCCGCCAAGATAAATGCCTGCCCCAGCCCTACGTCTGCACGGCGCCCTGCGTGAAACGGCGGGTTCATGACGATAGCATCATAGGTCCGCTTCGGCACTTCGCGCGTCACATCGCCCCAATGGAACATCGCCCTTTCATCAGGGGTATTCAGGCGTGCGCAGTCCAGCGACAGGCCCTCCGCTTCCCAAAGATCGAGTAACTGGACGCCCTCGCGCTCCAGAATTGTGCGAGACAGATACCCCCAGCCGGCTCCGAAATCGGCCACCCGCGCGGGAAGTTTCGTCGGGAGCGCTTTTGCGAGGAGCGCCGATCCGCGATCTACCCCCCCCTCGGAGAAAACACCTGCCTGTGTCTTAAAGCCCTCCGGCCCCGCGACTGGACCAGCCGATTTCCAATCGTCGAACAGGCCAGATTTTGGCAACACAAAGAGCCTCCCGTGAGCTTTGGTCACACTGGGAAGTTCGCCCGCCCGCTTGCGACACTCTTTGTAAAGAGAATCGATGCCATGATCCTTGGACCCGTCCACGAATACACATCCTGCCTTCGCGACCGCCTCCGCTATCATCACACGGGCAAGGGTCTTACTCTTGGGGATCACGACAACAGCCAGATCGACTTCAGGACAATCCTCTACAACCGAATAACCGGCAGCCTCCCAATCCATCACGTGAGGGCGAAAAAGATGGACGATGGTAACATCCGACGCCGCGAAACCGGAAAGGTCATAATCGGGATCGGGGCGAAGCACGGCAATACGCGGACCGGCCCCCTGATCGAGACCCTCCGTCAATGCGGTGGATAATCGGCTTTTTGACATTTCAAACAGGAGAGCGGCGCGCCGCTATCACTCCTTTTCCAATGTGCATTGCAGCGGGTGCTGATGACGTTGCGCGAAATCCATCACCTGCGCCACCTTGGTCTCTGCCACTTCATGGGAAAACACCCCGACCACGGCGACACCTTTCTTGTGCACGGTCAACATCAGCTCGAACGCTTGCGAATGGCTGAGGCCAAAAAACCGCTCGAGCACATGAACGACGAACTCCATCGGCGTGAAGTCATCATTCAGGATCAAAACCTTGTACATCGGCGGACGCTGGGTCTTAGTGCGCGTCTCAAGCTTGACGCCGACATCGCCGTCGCCCTCCCGGTCCGCCATCAATTCGAATTCTACCAGCATGATGCCTTTGCTTTTTTGGTGATACCCCTGCTGGGGCGTATATATAAGTGAACAAAACCTCAAGAAAAGAGCGGAGTTCCGATCATTCCTATGCTCGAAAGATGGACAATAGGTTTCGACGCTGACGATACGCTCTGGCACAACGAGCGTTTTTTTCAAATGTCACAGGCCTGTTTCGCCGAAATGCTCTGTGACTGGGTGCCCGCAGAAAAGCTCGCCCAACGGCTGCTTGCCGCGGAACGCCGTAATCTGGGGCGGTATGGGTTCGGGATCAAAGGCTTCACCCTTTCGATGATCGAAACGGCAATTGAGGTCACCGATGCAAAAATCCCCGCCCGGATCATCGCTGAGCTGATCGAAATCGGGCAGGAAATGCTCGCTCACCCGATCGAACTTTTGCCTGGCGTCGAACAGACGATTGCGTCTCTTGCACCTGAGGCTCAGCTCATCCTTATCACAAAGGGCGATCTCCTTGATCAGGAACGCAAACTGGCCCAATCAGGGTTGGGCGACCATTTTGATGCGGTTGAAATCGTCAGCGACAAGACGGCTGAAACCTATCAGCGCATATTCGCAAGTCACGGGCGCGCACGCGTCGCAATGGTCGGAAATTCATTGAAATCCGATATTCTTCCCGCGCTCGAAACAGGCGCTTGGGCGGTTTATGTGCCGCATGAACTGACCTGGGAACTTGAGCACGCGGAAAAGCCCTACAAACATAGCAAATTTCACGAAATCCCGACGCTCGACCATCTTCCATCCCTGCTTCGCTCAATCGACGGCGAGAACACCTGACGGGCGAGTGATCACTCCAGACGCACACGTCAGAAACGAATCGCGTGCAACATCCGCAAACCCTTTGAAAATTGGGTGTTTTCGGATCAATTTTTCCGTGCTAGCTTCTGGGCAAATCAAAAAAGCGTCTCAAAAAATTTGACGCTATGAGGCAGATAGAGGGCGCGACGTGAGCAGTCGTCCATCCACGCAGGCCCGTATTGGGCTGTTCATTGCGGTTGCATGGCTATTTTGGGCCATGAGTGCGCTTGCCGTGGTCGCAGCGCCCTACGCGGCCTTGGTCATGGACGCCCGCACTGGCGAGGTGCTCCACTCCCGTAACGCAGACACGCGTCTGCATCCGGCCTCGCTGACCAAGATGATGACGCTCTATATTGCGTTTCAGGCAGTCGAACGCGGAGAGATCGGACTGGATACCGAAGTCACGATCACCCGCGAAGCCGCCAACGAACCACCATCAAAGCTCGGCCTCCGTGCCGGACAAAAGATTCGCCTCCGCTATCTTCTTCGTGCAGCCGCCGTCAAATCCGCAAATGATGCCGCGACGGCCATCGGTGTCGCGCTCGAAGGTTCAGAGGCCGCGTTTGCCGGCCGTATGAACCGCATGGCAGAGGCAATGGGGATGACGCGCACGACCTTCCGCAATGCTCACGGCCTAACCGAAAGTGGCCACCTATCGACGGCAAGGGACATGACGATCCTGGGCCGCCATGTGATCTACGATTTCCCCGAATACTATAACCTCTTCTCACGCGAATCCGCCGATGCAGGCATCGGCACCGTGCGCCACACAAACCGCCGCTTTCTCCGCGATTATGCCGGTGCCGACGGGATCAAGACCGGCTACACGAGTGCCGCTGGCTTTAACCTTACCGCCTCCGCCGTCCGCGGCAACGTCCGCATCATCGCCACTATGTTTGGCGGTTCCTCCACTTCGGCGCGAAATGCCCGCGTCGCAGAACTGCTGGATATGGGTTTCGCCCGAGCACCGACCCACGCGCGGTTGCGCCTTCCTCCCAAGCCTGACATCGGCGGCGCCGGTGGTGCCCTTCTCGTCAGCGAGGGCGAGCAAATCCCGGAACGCGCAGGTAAGGTCATCGCTCAAACAGGCCTTGTCACCAGCACGATCCGACCCCGTGCACGGCCAAACCCGGGGCAGGAATTGCTGCAACAGGATGATACGCTGATCGCCTCGACGGTGGCAGCTGTAATTGCCGCCCCTGTTCCGGAGCCTGCGCCCGAACCAGAGCCCGAACCGGACCCGATTGCCCTTATCGCCAATGCCATCACCGACGAGCCTGAACCCGGACCAGCTGAATTGGTCACACGCATTTCGACGTCAGGCGGTCGGCTTTGGGGTATCAATGTTGGCCGCTTCAATACCCGCTACGAGGCCGAGCGCGTGTTGTTGCAGGTTGCACTCAATGAAATGAGTACGCTCGAAGGCGCACTACGGCGCGTCACCCAAGGCGCGCGCGGCTTTGACGCCAATTTCATGGGATTGTCGCGCGACACCGCTGAACTTGCGTGTCGCCGCCTTCAGGCGCGCGGAACCCAGTGTTTTATGATCGGATCAGACGGCTAGGCTCACGCCGTTTTTGACCTTCCCTCGAATGCAGCCGCCATCAGCGCTTTCGTATAGTCGGTGCGAGGATCATCAAAAACCGCGGTTGCCTCACCTTCTTCGACTACGTCACCATTGCGCATCACGATGACCCTATGTGCCAGCGCACGCACGACTTTCAGGTCATGACTGATGAAAAGATACGCGAGCCCGTATTTCTGCTGCAAATCACGCAACAGGCTAACGATCTGCACCTGCACCGTCATATCGAGCGCAGAAGTCGGTTCATCCAATACCAGCAATTTCGGCCTGAGGATCATCGCCCTTGCGATCGCGATGCGCTGACGCTGCCCGCCCGAAAACTCATGCGGGTAACGGTCCATCAGAGCCGGTTCCAGCCCGACCTCTGTCATCATCTGTGCGACCAGTTCGCGTGGCGACTCGCCAGCTTCCACGCCATGGACGCTCAAACCTTCCGCAATGATCTCTGCAACGGTCATACGCGGACTGAGGCTCCCGAAAGGATCCTGAAAGACAATCTGAACCTCTTTCCGAAGTGGGCGCATCTGTCTTTGGTTCAGCCGGTCGACCTCCCGCCCCAGAACGACGATACGTCCCTCAGAGCGGATCAATCGCGTCATCGCGAGGGCGAGGGTCGTCTTGCCAGAGCCGCTCTCGCCAACAATTCCGATCGTTTCCCCTGCACGCACCGTCAGATTGGCATCGTTGACCGCCTTGATATAGCCGACCGTTCGTTTCAGCAGTCCCCGCTGGATCGGAAACCAGATCCGCACATGATCCGCCTCTGCGACGACCGGCGCATCAGGGGCCACCGGAACCGGGGCTCCAGCCGATTCCGCCGACAACAGCATCCGCGTATAGGGGTGTTGCGGATTCTTGAAAATTTCCGCTGTCGGTCCGGTCTCTACGATCTCCCCGTCCTTCATCACGCAGACACGGTCCGCAATTTTCCGCACGATGGTCAGGTCGTGGGTAATGAACAGCATCGACATTTTCTCGTTGCGCTTGATGTCCTCCAACAACTCGAGGATCTGCGCCTGAATCGTTACATCCAACGCGGTCGTCGGTTCATCCGCCACCAGCAGACTGGGCCCGTTGGCAAGAGCCATCGCTATCATCACACGCTGACGCTGCCCGCCCGAAAGCTGATGCGGATATGAGGTCAATCGGCTCTCCGCATCCCGAATGCCAACCCGCTCCAGTAGATCAACGATCCGCTTGCGCACCTCTGGTCCGCGCAATCCCTGATGCAACTCGATAGATTCTCTGAGCTGCTTTTCGAGCGTGTGAAGAGGGTTAAGAGAGGTCATCGGCTCCTGGAAAATAAAGCTGATGTCATTGCCCCTAACCCTCAGCAGTTCCCGCTCGGACGCGCCAATCATCTCAGTCCCGTCATAGCGGACAGACCCGCCGACAACCGCGCTGTCGCCCAGCAGCTGCACCGTCGAGAGCGCAGTGACCGACTTGCCCGAACCACTCTCACCTACCAGCGCCACGGTCTCGCCCCGCGCCACGTCGAAAGACACACCCCTTACCGCATAGGTGCTTTCGCCATCCTGATTGAAGCGAACGCGCAAATCTTTGACGCTGAGGAGACTGTCGCTCATTCCGCTGCCTCCTGATCAACTTGCGCTCCTGTGAAGGTCTTTCGGGGATCGAACGCGTCGCGCACCCCTTCAAAGATAAATACCAGCAACGACAACATGATCGCGAAAGTAAAGAACGCCGTGAACCCAAGCCAGGGCGCCTGCAGGTTCTGTTTGGCCTGTAAGGTCAATTCTCCCAAGGACGGTGCCGACGATGGCAACCCGAACCCCAGGAAATCTAGGCTTGCAAGAGATCCGATCGCACCCGTCACAAGGAACGGCAGGATCGTGACTGTCGCCACCATCGCATTGGGGAGCACATGGCGGAACATGATCACCCGATCACTCACACCCAGCGCACGGGCCGCCCGCACATATTCAAAATTCCGCGCCCGCAAGAATTCCGCGCGCACAACCCCAACCAGCGCAGGCCAGCCGAACAGGACTGTCAGGATCACCAAAAGCCAGAAACTTCGCCCCAGAATAGCGAACACGATTATGATGACATAGAGGGAAGGGATACCTGTCCAGATCTCTATGAACCGCTGAAACATCAAGTCGGTCCAGCCGCCGAAATATCCCTGTATAGCCCCCGCGATGACCCCGACAATCGACGATAATGTCACGACCAACAGAGCGAAAAACACCGATAGCCGGAACCCGTAGATGACCCGCGCGAGCACATCGCGTTTTGTATCGTCAGTACCAAGAAGATTATATTCGTCCGGCGCAGAAGGAGCGACCCCGGGCCGGTCTACAATCGTGTTGTAGGAGTAAGGGATGGGCGGCCAAATGATCCAGCCTTTCTCATACCCGTCAGCGACCAGTTCATCAGCCTCTGATGCGGCCATCAAATCCTCAGGTTCGTAAAAGCAGTCCTCCAACCCGCCCGTCACGATAAGGCACTGAACTTCTGCGTCCTTGTAGATCGCCTCTGTTCGAAAATCTCCGCCGAAATCCTGTTCGGAATAAAACGAAAGAACCGGACTGCGGAGTTCGCCCCTGTAGCTCACCAGTATTGGCCGATCATTGGCGAGGAATTCAGCGAAGAGGCTGATGACAAACAGGATAGTGAAAATCCAAAGCGACCAGTAGGCACGCCTGTTCCGCTCGAAATTCCGCCAGCGCCGCTGGTTCAGTGGTGATAGGATTGGCCGCCTCATCCGCGTGCCTCAAAATCTATTCGCGGGTCGATGAACACATAGGTCAGGTCGGTCACGATAGAGATCAGAAGTCCGATCAACGAAAACGCAAACAACGTGCCGAACACGACCGGATAATCCCGCGCCAGCGCCGCTTCGTACCCTAAGCGCCCCAACCCATCGAGGCTAAAAAGCGTTTCGATGATCACGCTCCCCCCGAAAAAAACCCCGATGAACAAGGCAGGAAAACCGGAAATGACAATCAACATCGCATTGCGAAAGACATGACCATAAAGCACACGTCGCTCCGTCAGTCCCTTCGCACGGGCAGTCATCACGTACTGCTTTTTGATCTCGTCCAGAAACGAGTTCTTGGTCAGCAAGGTCAGCGTCGCGAAGCCGGAAATTGAGCTCGCCAGAACAGGAAGTGCGATATGCCAGAAATAGTCGAGCACCTTTCCAACGAGCGACAGGGTTTCCCAATCATCGCTCGTAAGACCCCGCAGCGGGAAAATCCGCCAATACGACCCGCCCGCAAACAGCACAATCAGAAGGATCGCAAACAAAAACCCAGGTATCGCATAGCCCACGATAATCGCGCCACTGGTCCAGGTGTCGAACCGACTGCCGTCGCGGACCGCTTTGCGGATGCCCAGCGGGATAGACACCAGATAGGCAATCAGCGTGGACCACAGGCCAAGTGTGATCGACACAGGTAGTTTCTCGATCACCAGATCGACCACCGTTTTGGACTGAAACCAGCTCTCTCCGAAATCAAACCGCATGTAGTCCCACATCATCAGCAGAAATCGCTCAACGGGCGGTTTGTCAAAGCCGAATTCCCGTTCCAATTCCTTGATGAATTCTTCTGGCAGGCCACGTGCGCCGACGTAACGCGAATTTGCACTGTCCTCGCGCGGCGCTTCCAGCTCTACATCCTCGCGCCCGCCCGCAATGGTTTCAAAGACATCTCCACGGCCTTCCATCCGCGCGATCATTTGTTCGACCGGCCCGCCGGGGACGAACTGCGTCAGCGAGAAATTGAGAATCATGATCCCCAGCAAAGTGGGGATCACGAGTAGCAGTCTGCGCAGGATATAGGCGCCCATCTCGGCGTCTTACTCCTTTGTAGATTTACCGGAACGCACCTGCTTCGCTCAGAGCCTCTGCCTTTTCAGCATTGAACCACCAGAAATCGAGGTGACCCAGCGCATAAGGCGGCAGCTCCTCAGGGTGCTCGAACATATCGTAATACGCGACCCAATGCTTACCCAGATACCAGACCGGCACCACGAACAACTCGCGGCGCATGATGCGATCAATCGCGCGAACGGCGGCTGCCATTTCGTCATAGGTGTCCGCATTGGTGACATAGGGGATCAATGCGTCCACGGCCTCTGACGAATATCCGGCCGGATTGAATACATCGCCCAGTCCGCTCGAACCAAAGCGCTGATGCAGGCCGCTGCCTTCTTCCAGCCCTACGCTGTACCCACCGAAGATCATGTCAAAATCGAACTGGTAGTAGCGTTCCGTGTATTGTGCAGGATCGATACGGTTGTAGGTCGCCTGAATGCCGAGCCGGTTCAAATTGTCGACATAAGGATTCAAAATCCGGTCGAAGCTCGGCGAATACATGATGAACTCGATTTCAAGCGCCTCGCCATCTTTGCGCCGGATCCCGTCATCACCGGCAATCCAACCTGCCTCATCCAAAAGTTCCGACGCGCGGCGCAGATTGGCGCGGTCCAGCTGACGCTCGCCGGAGCTGTGCGGCATTACCGCAGGCTCGGTGAATACTTCTGGCTCAACCAGATCCCGAACGGTTTCAAGCAGCTCCAACTCGCGTCCTTCTGGCAGCCCCTCGGCACCCAGCTGGCTTCCCTGCCAAAAGCTCTCGCGCTGCTGGAACAGGCCGTACTGCAAGGTGTCATTCGTCCAGGTGAAATTATACATCAGGGCGAGCGCCTGACGCACGCGGCGATCCTGAAGCTTCTCACGGCGCAGGTTGAAGATAAATCCGGTCGCCGATGGCAGACTGCCGTCCTCCAGAGTCTCCTGAACGACCCAGCCTTTTTCCAACGCGGGGAAGTCATAGGCCGTTGCCCAGTTGAGCGACGAATTTTCCTGCCGGAAGGTGAATTCACCGGCTTTGAATGCCTCAAATGCCGCAGTTGTGTCGGCGAAATACTCCACACGAATCGTATCGAAATTCTCGCGTCCCTGATTGATCGGGAGATCTTTTCCCCAATAATCGGCATTGCGGCGATAGACGATCCGACGGTTCACTTCGTAACTGTCCAGCACATAGGCACCCGAACCGGGCGCGATATCGAACCGTGCTTCATCCAGACGCGCACCAGTTTCCTCATACCACGCCTGCGGGAACACGATGCTGGCGCCAGCCTGATCGATCCGGCCCGATTCCGCCGCATCTTCCTGGAAGGTGAATTTCACACGTTGATCATCAAGCGCCTCGACGCTGGCGATGATCTGGCTGACCCCGTCGCGGAAAGACGGAAGCCCCTGCTCCATAAAAAGATTGTGGGTGAATACCACGTCATGCGCGGTCAGTGGTGTTCCGTCCGAGAATGCAGCCTCAGGGCGGATGTTGAAAATGACCCAGCTTTCATCTTCAGGATATTCGAGGGTCGAACACAGCAGGCAGTAGGAGGAACCAACCTCGTCGGCGACCCCCGTCATCAATCGCTCATAACCAATAGACGCCAATGACCCAGCTGACCCTTTGGATACATACGGGTTCATCGTATCGAAAGTGCCTTGAGCCCAGATCGAGATCTCTCCGCCTTTTGGTGCGTCGGGGTTCACATAGTCCAGATGGGTGAAATCGGGGCCGTATTTGAGCTCGCCGTAGCTTGAGTAACCATGGCTTTCGATGATGGTCTCATGCCCATCCGCAAACAACCCCGAAGCCCAAAGCGCTCCGGCCGCCAAAACACCCGCACCCACTAACCAGGCACCTCTGCGATCTCGGTGCTCCGCCTTGACTTTCGCTTGACTACGAGGCTGGTGACGCTGTGCCATGGTGATGTTCTCCCGTCGGTGATGCGTTCTTTTCGCTTAATATGAAGCTAAAGACGGGAATGTCGAACATGCAAGCCGAGATTGACAATTCAGCAAGTAAACAAACTGTGCGCGCAAACAAAAAAGCCGCCCCCGAAGGAGCGGCTTTTCAAATCTGTTCGCGAGATCAACCGTCGAGGCTGTCGAGATAGGCAATCAGCGCCGCACGGTCTTCAGCGTTCCGCATACCACTGTAGCTCATCGCAGTTCCGGGGGCGTAGCCTTTCGGATTCTCAAGGAAGGCATCGAGATTCTCGGGCGTCCATGTCTCCGCAACAGCAACCAAAGCACCGGAGTAGTTATATCCGTCAACTGCGCCGACAGCGCGATCAACAACGCCATAGAGCGTCGGGCCGGTTCCGTTCTGACCCGCCTCATTGGAATGGCACGAGCGGCAGTTGCGCCACAATTTCTCACCATCGGCAGCAGATGCCATCGCAAAGAGTTCCGCGAATGCCGGTCCTTCCTCAACGACTTCATCCGCGGCGCCGTCATCCTCGACCGGAATAACGTAGGCCTGCTCTGCCTCGCCGTGGCCACCGCCACCCGAATGATAAATCGTCTCCGCGGCCCAGCCGCCCATCAGAAAGATCAGCAGCGCACCGCAAAAACCGCCGATGATCTTGGTCATGGTCATTGTGTCGAACATGTCGCGTTCCATTCCGTTCGAAGTTTCGCGGCTATGTATCCGTTTCCTGTCGGGTCTTGCAAGCAGTAGTACCGCGACTTATTGCCCATTTTGTACAGATTGTTTGGGGGAGAGTAGCATGACGGCCAAAATCGCATTCCAAGGAGAGCCTGGCGCCTACGGCCATCAGGCCTGCGTAGAGGCCCGCCCGGATTACGAACCACTCCCATGTCCTACCTTCGAAGACGCCATTGAAGCTGTCCGAAAAGGCGATGCTGAGCTGGGTATGATCGCCGTCGAAAACTCCACCTACGGCCGGGTCGCGGATGTGCACCATCTCCTTCCTGAGAGCGGCCTGCAGATTGTCGACGAGGCATTCGTCCGCGTCCACATCAATCTCCTCGGTGTGAAAGGGTCGAAGATCGCTGAAATGAAAAGGGTCAGGAGTATGTCGATCCTTTTAGGCCAGTGCCGCGGTTTTTTGCGGGAATACGGTCTCGAAACCCTGAACTGGGCGGACAACGCCAGAGCCGCTCGTGATATCGCCGCACTGGGAGACCCAGCAGAAGGCGCGCTGGCAAGCGAACTGGCCGCCGAAACCTATGGTCTCGATGTCCTTGCTCGGCACATCGAGGACGAAAGCAATAACACGACCCGTTTTTTCGTCATGTCCCGCCAGCCAAATCTAACACGTCGCGGCGATCATGGGATGATCACCAGTTTCATCTTCCGCGTCCGCAACATACCCGCCGCTCTTTACAAAGCGATGGGTGGTTTCGCGACCAACGGGGTCAACATGACCAAGCTTGAAAGCTACATGGTCGGCGGCAGCTTCAACGCCACACAGTTCTACGCCGAAATCGAAGGGCACCCCGACGATCGCAATGTCAAACTCGCAATGGAGGAATTGGACTATTTTACTGATTCCATCCGGCTGATGGGTGTCTTCCCAGCCTCGGCCATTCGGCATCAGCGACAATAGTCAGAGCGGCTAGACGGCGGCACGGTACTTCTCTTCGATTTGTTCGGCGTAGTCAGCGATTCTCGCTTTATACTTCTTGGTCAGGCTTGCTTTTGATAGCCTCAGGGACTGCACCAGCACCCGCGCGGCGATACTTTTTGGCTGTATCTCCAACGCGACCATGATGCGGGTCCTACCCGGAGCAAGCGAGATAAGGTCAATTGTCGTAGAACCGTCCATGCCATCCGACATCACATCGGCTTTCAATCTTTCGGGCGATTGAAATTCCGTCACCTGCGCACGCCCGGACCGCTGTTTGCCCCGGAATGTGAATTCAAATTCCCAAGCGGCACCGACGCCAATTTCACTCATCCTATCGATCCGGCGCAGCTTAACACCTCGGCGCATGGCGATGCGTTCGAATGCGGGCACATCACTGAGCTTCTAGAAAACATAAGAAATCGGCGCTTCAATATCTTCGCGGCTACTGAATTTCACGTGCTCTTCCTCCTGCCTTCCCCTAAGTACAGATTCACCTTAATCGAGCCGATCCGCAAGCCAGTTCCACAAAATGAAATGTGCGATCGCGCCCTTTCGCGCAGGCAAAAGCGACGGGTCTTCCCCGGCAAAGGCGCGGGCCAATTGTTCCCGCGACACCCATACCGCGTCCTCGAGTTCAGCCGGATCGACGGTAATGTCCCGCGAGACGGCCTCGCCACGGCAACCGATCATCAAAGATGACGGAAATGGCCAGGGCTGCGACGCAAGATAGGAGACCGCACCGACCTCGATCCGCGACTCCTCGAATACCTCCCTGCGCACCGCTGCCTCGATGGTCTCTCCCGGCTCCACAAACCCAGCCAGCAGCGAATACATTCCCTCCGGCCAGCCTGGAGACCGTCCCAGAAGGACGTCATTCCCATGCGTTATCAACATGATGACGACCGGGTCGGTTCGGGGGAAGTGATGACCGCCACAAGTGTTACAATCACGTTGCCATCCAGCCATCGCCATCATGGACTTTGATCCACAGCGCGCGCAGAACCGATGACTCTCATGCCAGCCAAAAAGCGCCTTTGCCGTTGCTGCAATCTCGGCATCAAGCGCAGTCAACTGGGTCATAACTGCCCGTAGCTCCGCAAAACTCTGCGAAGACGGTAGGTCTGGATGCCTTTGCTCGGTCGGATCGAGGAATGCGCCAAGCGTACTGTAATCCACATCCTCCGGCTCCCAGTCAGAAATGTCCACCGCGAACACCGGGGCTCGTTCCGCACATCCGAGGAAAAGCCGCTCGCTCTCACGCCCGATGATCAATGGATGACCGACAGGCAGCCGTGCAAGTGACGCACCTTCCGTACCACGCTGGATGAGCGGCTTCCCTCGCCAAAAAAGCGCAGTTCCAGCTCCTTTTGACTCTGTCAAAGCCAGAATTGCGTCTGGCTTTCCACGTATGTTGGCGGCCCGGTCTAGCCCACCACCGCCGAAGGTCACGCTTTCCGATATTTTCATCCCGCTTCCGCTTCGCATCCAATTATCAACCTATAGTTGCGCAATCCACCACACGCCGCTAGCGTCCGCAGTGGAGATCCAAATGACGAACAAACGCGAACCATCCGAGCGCAGCATAGCGCCCTGTGCCGAACTGACCATACTCGGCACAACGGATGTTCATGGTCATGTGCTCGCCTACGATTATCTTGCAGATCATGCGCGTTCCGGGATTGGCTTCGCCCACGCAGCCCACCTGATCGAAGACATCCGAACGGCGAAGCCGAATGTTCTACTCTTTGATAACGGCGATTTTCTCCAAGGCACCCCGCTGTCGGAACGATCGCTTGGCGAAGGAAATAGAGGCCTATCCGAGAACCCCGTTATTAAAGCAATGAACCAACTCAAATATGATGCAGTGGCATTGGGGAATCATGATTTTACCTTCTCTGAAAATTCCCTATCTGAATTACCGTTGGCGCTCGACGCACCGCTATTGTGTGCCAACCTCCTGCACAGCGCCAACCATCCGAACGCTGGCAATCCTATCCTGCAACCGTGGCAGCTGCTCGACCGCACGGTCTGCGATCATGAAGGAGAAATTCATCCCATTCGCATCGGGGTTATTGGGTTTGGCCCCAGTGAAGCGGAAACTTGGGAACTCTCACGCCTTCCGACCGGCACCAGCATCATATCCGTCGCAGAAGCCGCTCACCGGGAATTGCCTAAACTGAAATCGGCTGGCGCTGATATTGTCATCGCGCTTTGTCATGAGGGTTTGTCAGAGGCCGATGGCCATGTCGACACGCAATCAGCCCCGATGCAGTTGGCTGCGATGGACGGGATCGATGCCGTATTCGCCGGCCATGTGCATCAAGCTTTTCCCTCGCCCGGCCCCCAAGTCACCGGCCTCGACCGTGAAAAAGGTACGGCACATGGCACACCGGTAGCTATGGCCGGTCACCTCGGCGCTCTCGTCGGTATGATACATCTCGAACTCCAGCGCGATCCCGACGGCAACTGGGCGGTTACCAACGGCACGGCCGAGCTCTTGAGCACACCCCGAACCGTCACGCCTCCCGCTCTAGCAACCGAAATTCGGGCAGCCGTAGGATCGAGCCATGATGCAACGCGCACGGCTCTTGCCACCCCCATAGCCGAATCGCCGATCCGACTTCACAGCTATCTGTCTCTCGTCTCACCTGACGCCCCGCTCCAACTCGTTGCCGATGCCCAGCGCGTCATTGCGCGGGAAATTCTGGGCTCACTTCCTGATACGCCAAACCTTCCGCTTTTGTCAGCGGTAACACCCTACCGGGCTGGCGGATTGGCTGGCCCCCAAAATTACATTGATTTCCCGGCGGGCATGATCACACGCAGAAACATTCTGGAACTGTATCAGTTTCCCAATTGCTTGAGCATTCTCGAGACTACCGGAGCTCAACTCCGCGATTGGCTGGGAGAGGCCGCTGAAATATTTTCGCCTCACAGTAATGTCGAGCGCGATGCCCCACTGCACAATCCGAACGTCCCAAGCTACCATTTTGATGTTGTCGATGGGCTGACCTACGAATTTGACATCATCAACGGCGCGCTCGCCAACTTGTCATTCAATCGTCGGCCCGTTGCCGACAGTGACCGTTTTCTTGTCGCAACAAACAGTTTTCGCGCCGGAAGTTTGGTTAAATCCGGCCTCAAACTGGTCTACCAAGACCATCGAATGATCCGCGACCTGATCGACGAAGCACTCCGCACCGCACGCATTTCCCCCGCTGCAGAACCGAGGCCGACGTGGAAACTCTCAGCGCCGCGCGGCCATACGCGAACGTTCCTCTCCGCGCCACCGGACCGAATTGGCGATGTCTCACTTGCCGGAAAATCCATCACGCCAATCGGCCCTGCTGACGACGGGTTTTGGCGGTATCGCCTCACGGTTCTCTAATGCCGGATACCCTTGCGCCACGCATCTGAAGCGCCTATATGCGCCATCGAGAGGTTGGCGCGGGCGAGCGCCTCGCCAACCCGGTCAGGTCCGGAAGGAAGCAGCCGTAACGAGTCCCGCTTGGGTCGTTGTCCAGCCTCTCACTTCCCCAAATCACCGTAACTGCCGTGAGAGGCAATAGCCCATTCCATCTGCGGGTCTGTTTCGATTGCGCATGGCCGCACGGCACGCAGAGCCGATAGCGCGTCAGAAGCCGGCAAGCCCGCCTCCACCATCACGCGCAGAACCGCCATTCCAGACCGTCCGCACCCACCCTGGCAGTGGAACAGCACATTCCCTCCGCTTTTCAATGTTGCACGTGCTTCACCAGAAATCAGTTTCCATCGTTCGGCGACCACAGCACTAGGCGTCCCAAAGTCCGCGACCGGAAAATGACGCCACTTGACCCCCTTTTCCTCTAGAGTTTGGCCCAGTTCGACCACACCCTTGTCAGTCATTTCCTCAAGAGTGGTCAGCGAAACAACCATCGTCGCGCCCCAGCCCTGAATTCGACCGATGTCATTTATCAATTCGCCACCGCGACCGGGCAATGGGGCAAGCCCAAGCAGCCCCACCCCCATCGGCACGCTATAAATCGCAAAGGGTTCTATAATCTTGCCTCCGTGGTGGACGTTGCGTCTGCGCGCGCCTAGTTTGTTAGGGTAGTCGAATCTGGGAGCCCCATGTCAGACCCCGAGAAACCAGCCTATCAGGTTCTAGCCCGAAAATATCGGCCCGAAACGTTTGCCGATCTCGTCGGGCAGGATGCCATGGTGCGCACGTAGCGCAATGCCTTCAAAGCCGACCGCATCGCTCAGGCTTTTATCATGACCGGCATCCGCGGCACCGGCAAGACGACAACCGCCCGCATCATTGCCAAGGGCATGAATTGTATCGGCCCCGACGGCACCGGCGGCCCGACGACCGACCCTTGCGGCTCATGCGAACACTGCGTATCGATCATGGAAGGCCGCCATGTCGATGTCATGGAAATGGACGCGGCATCCCGCACCGGCGTCGGCGACATCCGCGAGATTATTGATAGCGTCCACTATCGCGCAGCATCGGCACGCTATAAGATTTATATCATCGACGAAGTTCACATGCTCTCGAACAATGCGTTCAACGCACTGCTTAAGACATTGGAAGAACCTCCCTCGCATGTAAAATTCATCTTTGCGACCACCGAGATACGCAAAGTTCCCGTAACCGTCCTCTCTAGATGTCAGCGATTTGATCTGCGTCGGATCGAACCTGAGGTGATGCTCGCCCTGCTGCAGAAAATAGCGGGTTCCGAAGGCGCGGAAATTTCTGACGAGGCGCTGGCCCTGATCACCCGCGCAGCCGAAGGGTCTGCACGTGATGCGACCTCCCTCTTGGATCAGGCCATCTCCCATGGCGCCGGAGAAACAACCGCTGATCAGGTCCGTGCAATGCTGGGCCTTGCCGATCGCGGGCGCGTTCTGGACCTCTTTGACATGATCCTCCGAGGTGATGCTGCGGCTGCGCTGATGGAATTATCAGCCCAATACGCGGATGGTGCGGACCCCATGGCGGTCCTGCGGGATCTGGCCGAGATCGCGCACTGGATTTCTGTTATCAAGGTCACACCCGAAGCGGCAAACGACCCGACGGTAGGCCCCGATGAACGTGCGCGCGGCCAGTCAATGGCAGGCGCGTTGCCCATGCGGGTGCTCAGCCGCCTCTGGCAAATGTTGCTGAAGTCTCTTGAAGAGGTCGCACATGCGCCCAACGCTATGATGGCAGCGGAAATGGCAATCATACGCCTGACGCATGTCGCGGATTTGCCCACACCTGAAGAGCTTGTCCGCACCCTGAAATCCCAGTCCCCACCACCGACCAACGGCGGCGGTGGTACGCGCCCTCCATCCGCGCCGGCGCCCTCGGGATCTGCATCGGCCTATGGCACCGCCCGCACGCCAACACACAGCGGCCCATCAGGACCGTCAGCCCAGCTTGCAACAGATGTTGCGCCAGACGCCCTCGCACGGTTTGCGACTTTTGAGCACGTCGTCGAATTGATCCGTGCCCACCGCGATGTCAAACTTCTGGTCGAGGTCGAAACGGGCGTGCGTCTGGCGCGGTACCAGCCCGGCAGAATAGAGTTTCAGCCAGCCGACACCGCACCGCCCGATCTGGCACAGCGCCTCGGTGCCAGGCTGCAGGCATGGACCGGCGTCCGCTGGGCTGTCACTCTGGTAAACGACGGCGGCGCACCCACGATCGCCGACGTTCGCGACGCACAGGCCCGCGCCCTTCGTGAAGAGGCGGAAACTCACCCGCTTGTTCAATCGGTCTTGCGGGCCTTTCCAAAAGCTCGCATCACAGAAATCCGAACTGACGACGATCTCGCGGCCGAAGCCGAAGCCGAAGCATTGCCCGAGGTCGAGGACGAATGGGATCCGTTCGACGACGACTAACTACAAACCAGTTTTGGCTTGAACGCCAACTACAGGAGAGAAAAATGTTCAAAGGAATGGGTGGCCTTGGCGATATGGCCAAGATGATGAAAAGCGCCCAGGAAATGCAGCAGAAAATGGCCGATCTACAAGAAGAGATGGGCCGTATCACTGTCACCGGGGAAAGCGGCGCGGGTCTGGTTAAGGCAACAGCGACCGCCAAAGGGGAATTGACCGCGCTGGATATTGACCCGTCGATTTTTCATCCCGATGAGAAAGAAATGGTCGAAGACCTGATCCTTGCCGCAATTAAGGATGCGCAGTCCCGCGCCCAGACGCGTATGCAGGACGAAATGCGCAAGCTGACCGAGAGCCTTGGCCTTCCCGCCGGCATGAACCTGCCCTTCTGACCCCAGCGTAGATGGCCCGCAGATGAGCGACGCGACCAAAGACATCGAGCATCTGATCGAGTTGCTGGCCAAGCTGCCCGGCCTTGGGCCACGCTCGGCCCGCCGCGCGGTTCTGCACCTGATCAAAAAGCGCTCGCTTCACCTGATCCCGCTTGCCGATGCACTCCATCGCGTCGGCACCACAGCACGCGAATGTCTCAACTGCGGCAATATCGGCACCACGGATATCTGCGACATTTGCGAGAGCGAGAAGCGAGCAACAGGTGAGTTGTGCGTTGTCGAAGACGTCGCCGATCTCTGGGCGATGGAAAGAGCGGGAGTGTTCAAGGGCCGCTATCATGTTCTGGGCGGAACTCTCTCGGCACTGGATGCCGTCGGACCCGAAGAATTGCGCATTCCGAAGCTGATTGATCGGATCAAAAGCGAGCAGGTTTCCGAGGTGATTCTCGCACTCGGCGCGACGATCGACGGCCAGACCACAGCACATTACATTGCGGATCAGCTGCCTGACATCACAGTCACCTCTTTAGCCCAAGGAGTGCCCGTTGGCGGCGAGCTGGATTACCTCGACGACGGCACGATCACCGCCGCACTGAAAGCCAGACGGAGCCTGTAGCGTCTAATTAGGACGACGGGCAACGATGAAATGTGTCGTTCCACCTGTAGGATAGCGACAGCTTTCTACGATCTCGAAACCACTATCCCGCAACTGCTGTTCCAATTCTGCTCCTGTAAAAAACTGGACATATTTTGGTGCTTTCCCAACGAGTTTCATCAAGGGTATCGCCATTCGGACAAAGATATTCATCTCTTTGAGGCACGCACTTTTCGAAAGGAACACAG
The DNA here is from genome assembly GCA_017643845.1 of Marivivens sp. Classification (GTDB taxonomy): domain Bacteria; phylum Pseudomonadota; class Alphaproteobacteria; order Rhodobacterales; family Rhodobacteraceae; genus JAEPMR01. The sequence goes on from JAEPMR010000030.1 coordinate 18,368, forward strand.
CGCCCGGCTTGAGCATCTCACGAACAGCCCGATAGCTCTGAGGCGGATCGGGAAGCAGATGCAAAAGGTTGAGCGCAATCACAGCGTCATAGCCGCCGTCCCGTCTGAGTTGGGGATCGCCGGCCACACCCTGCAAGAAGCGGACACGTTCTTCATTCGCAGCCGCGCGCTTTTCTTCGGCAATGGCGACCATCTCGTAGGACAGGTCACTTGAAAGAATATCCTTAGCATCGCCCGCTAGCTTCAGCGCGCTTGAGCCCGTGCCGCCGCCAATTTCCAGCACGTGGCTTTCCACCGTTAGATACCGCCGGATATGGTCGAGCGTCTTTTCCCAGCTTGGCACGTCATCAACCGGCTGCGCGGCGTATTTTCGCGCGATCCGGTCCCAAAACCCGTCATATGTGTCCATAGAAACCCTCTCCCGAAATCATCGGCGAATACGTTGGCCGGCGTATGATCCACTCGACGACTAACAGATTGATACCCCACCCGCCGGAAAATAGCAGTGCATTTGCGAACCCGCTTTCCGGCTCTCCGAACACCAGCAAAATCGGGATGAAATACAGCGGCTGCGTTGCCGCACTGAACACAACTGCAGTCGCGCGCAACATCGCGCGACGATGAACCTCCGTTCGTCCGCGTATCGCCGCACAAATCCCATTGGCAATAAATCCAACAATCAGACCCGCAGCGACAATTCGTGCCAAATCCATCGGCCATTGCACGTCAAACTGACCGGGAACGGCATAGACCATCCAAAGTCCCGCCAGTGCACCACCTACGCCCGCGAGTGCCGCGAACCGCCCCATGATCCGGTGCAGGCGTGGCGCCCGCTGGCGCAAAGGTGTCGCGAGCTGCACCACAGCCAAAATTGCAAACAGGCTCAGACCTCCGGCATGGAGCACAAGCACCCAAGGTAATTCAAAGAAACGCGCATTGTCAGGCGTTACTGGCCCACCGCTCACCATCTGGGTGATACGATAGAGGCTCCCGCTAACAGGGATCACCAACAACGCGCTCAACCCGAAAATCATGTATCTTGTTTTCATGTAAGGACTCCAACACAATCTTTGGAGAACCATAACCATACATAAATAAAATATTAATTGTGAAAAATTCTGCCTAGTTTATGCATTTATGTATGAATTGGCAGAATATCGCGTTTGACTGGAACCATATCCGCGCATTCCTTGTGACTGCGGAAGAGGGCACGCTCTCCGCAGCTGCCCGCGCTCTTGGCCTCACCCAGCCCACACTCGGTAGGCAGATTACTGCGCTTGAGGAAACCTTGGGCGTAACACTGTTTGATCGCATAGGGCGCAGGCTCCTTCTCACCCCCATCGGGAAGGAATTATTGGCCCACGTCCGCCCTATGGGTGATGCGGCAGGCCGAATTTCGCTGATGGCCTCCGGTTATGCGCAAAGTATCGAGGGAACAGTATCGATCACCGCTACCGACCTAATGTCGGCCTATGTTCTTCCCTCTTTTCTCAGAGAGCTTCGCGAGATCGCCCCGGGAATTTCGGTAAAGATCATTGCTGAAAACTCGATAAGCGATCTGCAGCGGCGTGAGGCCGATATCGCTCTCCGCCATGTTCGCCCCGAGCAACCCGACCTGATCGCGAAGCGCCTTCCTGACATCGAAGCACAGTTCCTTGCCGCCCGAAGCTATCTGTCACGTTTCCGTTCAACTCCACCAAGCATTGAGGAACTCAACGGTGCCGACTACATCGGCGTTGGCGAAGATGACGAGGGCCTTCTGGCGGCCTATCGGGAATTTGGCCTCACAATTGACCAAGGGAATTTCCCCTATGGATCACAAAGTGCCATCGTATGCTGGCAGTTGTTGCGGGCAGGGCTGGGGATGAGCCTGTTTCCGTCCGGTTTGACCGACATGGACCCAGAGGTCGTCCCTGTTTTCCCTGACCGGCCGCCAATCACATTTCCGACTTGGCTGACCACGCACCGAGAGCTTCACACAAATCGTCGAATTCGTATCGTCTTTGATTTGTTATCCGAACATTTCAGCAAGAAAAAACCCGGTCGCGAAGCAACCGGGTTCTGGTCCTAGATTTCGACAAATAACTTATTTGTCGTCGTCCTCATCATCACGGTCGGGCAGGTTGAAGAAGCTGTCCGCGTCGCTGAAATCGCCACCTTCGGTCTCGTCCGATGTGTCGTCATCATCTGAGAGCGTAAAGGTTTCCAAACCAGATATCGCACTGGGCATCTTCGGCTCGGCGTCCATTCCGAGGCTCTGCTCGGTAGACACCAGCTTGCGGCGCTCGTCGTCGGTCATCACCTCGCCGTCTTTGGCTCTCTTGGCGTTCGCCTTCTGAACAGCCGCATCCAGTTCAGACTGCTTACAGAGACCCAGCGCAACAGGATCAATCGGCTGAATATTGGCGATGTTCCAATGGGTCCGCTCACGAATCGACTGGATCGTCGGCTTCGTGGTGCCAACCAGCTTGGAAACCTGACCATCAGAAAGCTCGGGATGGAATTTCACAAGCCAGAGAATCGCTGCGGGACGATCCTGACGCTTGGACAGAGGTGTGTAGCGCGGTCCGCGGCGCTTTTCCTCGCCAGCAGCAGCAGGGTTGCTCTTCAGCTTCAGTTTATGCAACGGATCAGCTTCACCCTTCTTGATCTCGTCTTCGTCGAGCTGGTTGTTCGCTACCGGATCGAACCCGCGCATCCCGCCGGCAACATCACCATCGGCGATGCCTTGAATTTCGAGCTCGTGCATCCCCACAAAATCCGCGACCTGCTTGAAGGTCAGCGTTGTATTGTCCACCAGCCAGACGGCGGTCGCTTTCGCCATGATCGGTTTGTCAGCCATCGGTCGTCTCCTTAAACCATGCCTTCCCCGTGCCCCGGATCAGGGGGCGGCCACCTTTGGGCCCGTTCTCGTTGTCAGGGAACTCGGGCGCTGTATAGTCTCTACGCGCTTCAGTGAAAAGATCAAAATGCGGCCCCTGCTTTTCGCCCTTTTCGTCACCCTAATCGCGCCCGTCTCGCGGGCCGAGGATATCGCCGGGCGCTTCGACTACTACATCCTAGCGCTCAGCTGGTCCCCAAACTGGTGCGCTCGGGAGGGGGATGCGCGAGGCTCTCCACAATGTGACGCAGACACCGGATTCGGGTGGATATTACATGGCCTGTGGCCGCAGTACCTCTCTGGGTGGCCCGAATATTGCGCGACAGAGCATCACGCGCCGTCTCCCGACCTTGTGACCAAGATGACAGAAATCATGCCATCGGCATCATTGGTCAATCACCAGTGGCGCAAGCACGGCACATGCGATGGTCGCACGCCCCTCCGATATTTCGCCGACGCTCGGCATGCATTCGCGTCTGTCAAAATACCGCCTATCCTCAGAAGGCACCGCGAGACGATCACAGTCTCCGCCGCCCAAGTCGAAGACGCATTCTTGGCCGACAACCCGGCCTTGGGCCGCGACTCCGTCACCGTGACTTGCCGTGAAGGTGCCATTCAGGAAGTCCGCATATGCCTTGATCGCGAGACACTTCTCCCGCGTTCCTGTACCGGTCGGGCCGCTCGTGACTGCATGCTGGATCGGGCAACCTTCGCGCCCGTCCGTTAACCGCCTGCGACCTCCAGAACGATCTTGCCGATATGCGCACTACTCTCCATTCGCGCATGAGCAGACGCAGCATCCGCCAGTGGGAAGCTGCTATCCATCACAGGCCCGATACGGCCAGCCGAGAGGAGCGGCCAAACATGCGTCCGCAGCTCAGCTGCAATCGCAGCTTTCGCCACATCGGACTGTGGCCTAAGTGTGCTTCCCGTCAGTGTTAGACGGCGCATCATGACCTGAGCGAAATTAAGCTCTACCTTCGGCCCCTTCAGAAACGCGATTTGCACCAGCCGTCCATCATCGGCCAACGCCTTCACATTGCGTGGGAGGTAATCGCCACCGACCATATCGAGAATCAGATTCGCGCCACCTTCGCTCCGCAAAATGTCGACGAAATCCTCCTCGTGGTAGTTGATTGCACGCTCTGCCCCGAGCCGCTCACATGCAGCACACTTCGCCGCCGAACCCGCAGTCGCAAAAGTTCGTGCACCGAAACGATTCGCCAGCTGAATTGCCGTCGTCCCGATCCCAGACGACCCGCCATGCACCAGAAACCGCTCCCCTGCCTTCAATCCCCCGCGCATGAACACGTTTGACCACACCGTGAAAAAGGTCTCGGGCAGACATGCTGCTTCCTTCAGCGGCATTCCTTCAGGCACTGGCAAACAATGCGCGGCTGGCGTAGCCACGTATTCCGCATAGCCGCCGCCGGGCAAGAGCGCGCAGACCCTGTCGCCGACTGCCCAGTCCGTCACGCCCGCTCCTTTGGCAACAATCTCACCCGCAGCCTCTAGCCCCGGAAGATCGCTTGCCCCTTTCGGCGGCGCGTAAAGCCCGGCCCTCTGCAATGCATCAGGGCGGTTCACTCCCGCCCAGCCGATACGGATCACCACTTCGTCATGTCGCGGTTCCGGTATTGGCCGCTCACAGAGCGCCAGCACGTCCGGCCCGCCCGCCTGCGTGATCTCGACCGCCTTCATCATCCCGCCCGTCACTCCGACGCACCCGGCTTGGGCGCCCAGTATCCAGGCACATCCGGGTCTCTCCGCGAGGTAGAGGGCGCCTTGACGCCCGACATCATTGCCTCGAACGGGCGAAGGAATGGTTTGAACACCTCGCTCCCGCGCAACTGGCCTTTGACTTTCTCGAAGGTCATAACATCCTCAATTCGTCGATCGATAAAGGCGCGGGTTGCAGTCGCATCCGGCGATTCATCGCCGAGCCAGTAGAGTACGCACGCGCTATAGACTGCGGAAAGCGTCACCCGCTTCGAATACCAATTGGCATCGCGCGAACCATCTCCCAGCGCTTCCCAAATGGCATCAGCCGTTCCCCACATCAGCTTTGCCCCCTCTGGTGCCAAATGCGGCAGAGCAAAAAGGGCCGCCGCACGGCGGACAATCTCACGGTCTCCGGCACTCGCCAGCCGCAGCCAGACCGCCTCTGCCACCCGATCCCGAAAGCGCATGTCCGCCAAATCCGCCTGTTTGAGCCGCCGCGCCATCTCGGCATCGCCGGCTTGATGTGCAGCTATTGCCAGATCAACGGGCCCACGCGGACAAAGCGCCCGCACATCGGACTCACTCATGCCGATATCAGAGGCGCCCGCCCTCAGGGCACTTTCAGACCACCCGTCAAAAGGCACGTGCGGCAAAACAGCTTCCATCAGACGCGCCCTCTCAGGCGATAGTGGATTGAATCCCATCAGAAACTCCTGTGATTTCCCCCACTCTAGACAAGGTGGAGCCCCTTTGCTATACGGCGGCTTCCTGCAAATTCTTGCAAATCCAACTTAGAAAGGTGGTGAAAACCACATGCAGGTTAACGTTCGCGATAATAACGTCGATCAGGCACTCCGTGCCCTGAAGAAAAAGCTGCAGCGTGAGGGTGTCTTCCGTGAAATGAAGCTTCGGCAACATTTCGAGAAGCCGTCCGTCAAAAAGGCGCGCGAGAAGGCCGAGGCCATCCGCCGTCAGCGCAAGCTTGCTCGTAAAAAGGCACAGCGCGAGGGTCTCCTCTAAGGAACCCTTCGAACGCTTCAAAAACGACCCCCGTGGCCCCGCCTCGGGGGTTTGTTTTTATACGGGCAGCGCCGTCGTCTGCCGGACCGTCCGCAGACCGAAAGACGATTGCATCGTTTGCACACCCGGCAGTGTTGCCAGATGCCGCCTGTGCAGCCGCGCGAAATCCTCGGTGTCGCGCACAACCACCTTCAACAGATAGTCCGCGGTCCCCGCCATCAGATGGCATTCCAGCACCTCGGGTATCCGCGCCACACGCTTCTCGAACGCGTCAAGGATCTCGTCCGCCTGACCACTCAATGTAATTTCGACAAAGACCGTGGTCGTCTGTCCCAGCCTGCGCGGGTTGACCAAGGCCACATACCCACTGATGATTCCGTCTTTCTCAAGGCGCTGGACCCTGCGATGGCAAGCCGAAGCAGAGAGGTTTACGCGCTCCGAAAGCTCCGCATTGGACATCCGGCCGTCCTTTTGCAGCACTTCGAGGATTCGACGGTCTATATGGTCAAGCTCCGCTTCCTGCAATTTCATCGCGTCATTTTCATTTTCTGAACAAGATTATTCGACATATACCACCAATGCTCACAAAGAACACCAAGCAATTGCAACGGCGAACACCGATCCTCTGTTCAGATCCGCACTGCTTCTGAGGAGAAAGCCATGCACATTGGATGCCCAACGGAAATTAAACCACAAGAGTTTCGCGTCGGCATGACGCCCAACGCAGCACAAGAGGCTGTTGGTCACGGCCACAAGGTAACTATCCAGTCCGGCGCTGGCCTTGGCGCCGGATTTAGCGATGAAGACTACGTCGCTGCAGGTGCCGTTATCGCCGACACCGCAGAGGAAATCTTTGCGACGGCGGACATGATCGTAAAGGTCAAAGAGCCTCAGGCCGTCGAGCGCAAAATGCTGCGCGAAGGTCAGCTTCTCTTCACCTATCTGCACCTCGCCCCCGATCCGGAGCAGACACATGACCTAATCGCTTCCGGTTGCACCGCGATTGCCTACGAAACCGTGACAGATGATCGCGGCGGCCTGCCGCTGCTGGCCCCGATGTCCGAAGTCGCCGGTCGTCTCGCGCCGCAAGTCGGCTCCTGGACGCTGCAAAAAGCAAACGGCGGCCGCGGCGTTCTGATGGGCGGGGTTCCCGGCGTTGGCCCTGCAAAGGTCATCGTCATTGGTGGCGGAGTCGTCGGCACCCACGCTGCGAAAATCGCGGCAGGCATGGGCGCAGACGTCACTGTACTTGACCGCTCGCTTCCACGCCTCCGCTATCTCGATGACGTCTATGGCGGAACGTTTAAGACCGGCTATTCCTCCACGGGTCTGCTCGAAGAACTGCTCCCGCAAGCGGACATGGTCATCGGCGCTGTTCTGATCCCGGGCGCGGCCGCGCCAAAGCTCATCAGCCGTGCGCAGCTGGCGATGATGAAGCCGGGCGCCGCGCTTGTGGATGTCGCGATCGACCAGGGCGGCTGCTTCGAAACCTCGAAAGCCACGACCCATCAGGATCCGGTCTACGAAGTTGACGGCATCATGCATTACTGTGTTGCGAACATGCCCGGCGCCGTTGCCCGCACATCGACCATCGCACTTGGCAACGCAACGATGCCGTTCATGCTTGCACTCGCCAATAAGGGCTGGAAACGCGCCTGCGCCGATGACAAGCACCTGCTGAACGGCCTTAACGTCCACGCAGGAAAACTGACCTATGCTGCTGTTGGCGAGGCCCTCGGCATCGAATCGGTGGATCCGCAGAGCCTGATCGCAGACGCAGCACCGCGCGCCGCGTAACGCTTCCTCCCTGTGCGAGCCTCGTGCTCTGACACAGAAAGACCCGGTCAATGACCGGGTCTTTTCCTTTTCTAGGCTGGCAGCGTTCCGGTAAGCACATAGCGTAACATCTGCACGACCTGCGCCGGTTCCTCGGCAACCGCCAATGCGGCGGCATCGACCTCTTTCAACGCATGCTGATGATCCGCACCATGCAGAACAATCAGCGACTTGCCCAACGCGGCTGCATAACCGGCATCAAATGCGGCATTCCATTGTTTGTATTTTTCGCCAAACCGGACAACCACCACATCTGCCTCCTCAATCCCTTTGCGGGTTCGAATGGCATTCAGTTTTGCGCCTTTGTGGTCATGCCAGAATTTGTTAGGCTCCGCCCCGAGGATGCGGACGCCACAATCATCGCTGGCATCATGATCTGTCACCGGACTGTCAAACTGAACATCGAGCCCCTGTGACCCCTCGATGATCTGTTCCCGCCAATCGGTGTGAATTTCGCCGGACAAATAGACCCTTAGCGTCATGGGTGCCTCCTGTGTTTCGTGATGCCGCGCACCCTAAGCATTCTCGCTATGAGGTCCAGCCACTGCTAGCTTCGGAACTCGCTTTGATCCAATTCTTGAAATGCCTTCGTCGAGTTCCTGCTCGGGAACGGTGTATCGGGTATGTCGACACCGAGATGGCGACACAGCGGCTCCCATCCACTGCCGATCTCATAGACCAATAGTCGCTCCGGTGGGACCGTTCGCTTCACTCGCGCAACGTTTTCCTCGTAGACAGAAATCGCATGCTCCCGGTCGCCAGGCCGCCCGGAAAAGACCTGCTGGTGGATCAACGTCCATCCCAAAGACGCCTTATCCTCGGCCTCCTCAATAGACGGCAGAATAGTTTTGGAAAAACTGTTCCACCAACTCTCCCCGTCCCGCCAGGTAAGGATCACCTTTGCGTCTGGGTAAACATCAATCAATTGTGGCCAATAGGCTGCGCTCGGCCAATCCACGCAGGAGTGAAAACCGTCAAACAACGCGTCCCAATCCGGCGTGTTGCCTGCCGCAACTATGCGCCACATTTCCCGTTGCCGATCGCTCCCGAAAATCTCGAACATATGATGACAGGGTCCATAGCCCAATATACCCAATGCCTCCCGCATTGAGTCCGTCCCCGTTCGGCCAAAGCCTGTTCCGATCACCTGAAGTGCCATGCGCTACCCCCACTTTCGAGTGAGAGTAGCACAGTTTTTCGCCTGTCCCTATCCGCGCAGAATGCCGCCAGTCGCCTTTGACACTTTTTCGATAATCTTGGCGCTTACCGCCTCGATATCCGCTTCTTTCAGCGTCGCGTCACGAGGCTGCAGGCGCACGGTAATCGCCAGCGACTTCTTTCCTTCGCCGAGATTTCCGCCGATAAATTCATCGAACACCCGTACGTCTTCGACAAGGGCTTTATCAGCGCCAGCTGCCGCGTTCACCAGCGTAAGTGCTTCAACATCCGCATCGACAACAAATGCAAAATCGCGTTCGATCGCCTGCAGATCAGAGATACCCAGAGCAGGCCGCGCAGCGGATTTGTTCTTCGGCAACGGGACCTCATCCGGCCAGATGGTAAAGGCAACAGCCGCCCCCTTGATATCCATCTCGCGCAGCACCTTAGGGTGCAATTCACCGAAAATGCCCAGTACTTTCTTGGGGCCAAGACAGATCTGGCCATGGCGGCCGGGATGCCACCAGCCAGCGCCATTTCGCATGATCTGCGCCTTTGCGGGCGCACCGATGGCGGCAAGCACAGCTTCCGCATCCGCCTTTGCATCATACAAATCCACCGGCCGCGATGCACCATGCACGTCCTTCGGCCCTGTTCGACCGATCATCAGACCCGAAATCTGGAGCACCTGCTCACCCGGCTCGCCCCCCTGGAATGCATGTCCACACTCGAACAGAGCCAGATCCATGAAACCGCGTGCCTGATTTCGCTGAGCCGCCCGCAAAAGACCGGGAAGCAGATCAGGACGCATATGACTCATGTCGCTTGAAATCGGGTTCTCCAGCTTTGTGGCGTCATCGCCGCCACCAAACAGCGCAGCCGCTTCACGTTCGATAAAACTGTAGGTCACACATTCATTATAGCCCAACGCCGCAGCTGTCCGCCGCGCCGCCGTCGCCCGCACCTGTGCCGGCGTAAGAATCGGCTTTGGCACTCCGGCAGCCACCCGCGGCAGCGGTTTGCCTTCGAGCTTGGTCAGCGACGCCACGCGCGCGACTTCTTCGACGAGATCGGCCTCGCCCTGAACGTCGGGCCGCCAGCTCGGAACATGGGCCATATTGCCCTCCATAAGGAATCCGAGTGCAGAGAGCGTTTGCCGTTGCTGTGCCTCTGGAATTTCCATTCCAACAAGGCTGATCACCCGCTTCGGATCCAGTTTGTAGGCCCGAGAATGATCCGGGATTTCACCCGCTTTGACGACTTCAGAGGCCTCGCCACCCGCATGATCCACGATCATGCGAACCGCCAGTTCCAATCCCTCAGGCGTGAACTCGGGATCGACCCCGCGCTCGAAACGGTATCGTGCATCGGAATGAATCTTCAGCGCACGTCCAGTCAGCGCAATATTTACTGGCTCCCAAAAAGCGCTCTCGACAAACACATTCACCGTTTCATCGGTACAGCCCGAGTGCTCGCCCCCCATGATACCAGCAAGGCTCTCGACGCCGTTGTCATCGGAAATGACAACCATGCCCTCCTGCAACGTATAGGTCTTTTCGTCGAGCGCGAGGAAAGTCTCCCCACCCTGGGCACGGTGCACACGCAAATCGCCACTCACCTTGTCCGCATCAAACACATGTAGCGGGCGGTTGCGGTCATACGTGAAATAGTTCGTCACATCGACGAGAAATGAAATTGGACGCAAGCCGATTGCCCGCAGGCGATCCTGCAACCAAGCGGGGGAGGGTCCGTTCTTCACACCCTTGATCAAACGACCATAGAAAACCGGCGCTAAATCAAGAGCATCATCCGAAATGGACACCTTTACGTCACTTTCGAACGAAGCCGGGACAGGCTCGACAGATCGGCTGATACGCGTTCCCAGTCCACGCGCTGCCAAATCTCTTGCAATGCCTTCGACCCCAAGAGCGTCCTGTCGGTTTGGCGTAATCGCAATCTCGATCACGGGATCGACCTTCGCGGGATCATTTTTGGCCAACCAGTCGATGAACTTCTGACCCACCTCGCCAGAGGGTAGCTCGATGATGCCGTTGTGCTCGTCAGACAGCTCCAGCTCCCGCTCGGAGGCCATCATCCCGTGGCTTTCTACGCCACGGATTTTCCCGACAGACAGCGTGACGTCGATACCCGGAACATAATCTCCGGGCTTCGCCAGAACCACGGTGATCCCCGCCCTCGCATTCGGGGCACCACAAACGATTTGTTTGTCACCCTCGTCCGTTTCCACGGTACACACCCGCAGCCGGTCCGCATCGGGGTGCTGCTCGGCATGCTTCACCTTAGCCAAAGTGAAAGTTTCCAGTCTCTGCGCCGGATTTTCCACGCCCTCGACCTCCAGACCGAGGTCTGTCAGTGCATCGACGATCTCCTCCAAAGAGGCCTCTGTTTCAAGATGCTCCTTGAGCCAGGAAAGTGTGAACTTCATCGGTTCCGTCCCGCGGTAAAATATCTGTCCTGCGGGGCTTTATCGGATTACGCCGCCGTGTGGAAGGGTGCGCGCCGCTCGACAAGCGCCATCCATGCGATCAACTCGGCCGCCCGCCGTTCCTGCAACAGAAATTCGGGGCGGCCACCCAGCCGGTCCGCGCTCTCAGGATCGGCGCTGATCGCATCGAGATCTTCCGTCAAGCGTTCAAAGCCTTGGAAAATTCCGCCGCCCCGCAAATACCCGGCCAATGCCGACGGGGTCAGCTCGGGATGATATTGCGTTCCCCAAAACCGAACACCGCCCCGTTCATAGGCAAATCCCTGAACCGGACTGTGACTGTTTGATACCACCAGTTCAGCACCATCCGGGAGATTCCCGACCTCATCGCGATGAATGCACAGCACCCCGTCCCCGCTCTTTCGCCCAGAAACCATCGGATGCTCCTGTGCGACCCGCTCCAGATCATGCGCGAAACCGCTCTCCAATCCGTTGGGCGAGCACCTGACACTGCCCCCGAGCATCACCGCGGCCAACTGCATCCCGTTGCAGGAGCCCCAAATCGGCTTTTCTGCCTCGAGCGCCTGCTCAAATGACGCTCGCTGTGGAGCAGCTTCGGCAGCATCCACAGACCACTGAACACCGGCCCCAGTGAAGACAATTCCGTCTGCTTCTTCCAACAGCGCCGCAGGGATCGGCTCGGCATAGGGATGAACCATGCGGCAGTCGATCTCGGCATTCAGCGCGGCAAATGTCCGTACGAAAGGCGCGCCCCAGGAATGCCCACGCGCCACTAGATCAGGCGAATTCCCCTCACAGATCAGTATCAGAGTCATTGCGGACACCCCACTTGGAATGACCGTTTACTATGTCGTCATGTCCGGCATTGCCGCGCTATTTGCGGCATTTGACAATCCGTTTCGCGCCTAGCGGTTCAAGCCGCCATGCAAATTCGGCTGGTCAAGACTGGCGAAACCGTAGTGCCGGAGCCAACGCAAGTCCGCGTCAAAAAAGGCCCGCAGATCAGGAATGCCATATTTCAGCATTGCTATCCGGTCGATTCCGATCCCAAAGGCAAAACCCTGCCACTCATCGGGATTGATGCCCGCATTCTGGAGTACCTTCGGATGCACCATGCCTGAGCCGAGAACTTCGAGCCAGTCATCGCCTTCACCCACGGTGACGGATCCGTTTTCCCAGCGACACTGCACGTCCACCTCGGCAGACGGCTCGGTAAAGGGGAAGTGCGAGGCGCGAAAGCGCGTTTTGACCCGCTTTCCGAAAAACGCGGACAGGAATTCCTCCAACACCCACTTCAGGTTTGCCATCGAAATATCCTTGTCGATGGCCAAGCCCTCGACCTGATGGAACATCGGCGTATGGGTTTGGTCATAGTCCGCCCGATAGACGCGGCCCGGTGCGATAATTCGGATCGGCGCGCCGGTTTTTTCCATCGTACGAATCTGCACGGGGCTGGTGTGGGTCCGAAGCACGTGCGGCGGGCGGTTATCGCCCTCGGCGCGGTGCATGTAGAATGTATCCATCTCTGCCCGTGCAGGATGGTGGCCCGGAATGTTCAGCGCATCGAAATTATACCAGTCGCTGTCGATTTGCGGGCCTTCGGCAACGGCAAATCCCATATCCGCGAATATGGCAGAAAGCTCTTCGGTGACTTGGCTGATCGGATGGATCGTTCCCTGCCGCCGCGTGCGAGCCGGTAGCGTCACGTCCAGCCATTCGCCGCGCAGGCGTTCATCCAGCGCAGCGTCAGACAGCGCGGCCTTTTTCGCTGCCAGTGCTGCATTGATCTCGTCCTTCAGCGCATTCAGCGCTGGGCCCATAACCTGCCGTTCTTCCGGCGTCATTTTCCCCAGTTCGCGCATCTTCAGCGCGACCTCGCCCTTCTTGCCAACCGCCTGCAAGCGGATGTCTTCAAGCGCGGCCTCATCTGCTGCATTACCGATCAGGTCCAGGTATTTGCTTTTCAGGTCGTCCATGCCACGCCTCGTTTCCTTCGTCCCAGCGCAAGTAACGCGGGGAAGCCACGCTTGCAAGGCTCTGCCCCACCCACAAATAAAAACCGCGGCCCATGCAATGGACCGCGGCCAATTTCTTCCGGTGCGAGGCGTATTAGGCCAGCGCTGCCTTTGCCTTGGCAACGATAGTGCCAAATGCTTCGGGCTCGTTCACAGCCAGATCGGCAAGAACCTTCCGGTCTACTTCGATCCCAGCCTTCGAAAGGCCGTTGATGAAGCGGGAATATGTCAGATCAGCATCGATCGCACGAACACCGGCGTTGATACGCTGGATCCAGAGCGACCGGAAATTCCGCTTGCGTGCCTTACGGTCACGGGTTGCGTACTGGTTGGCCTTGTCTACGGCCTGACGGGCGACCTTAAAGGTCCGGCTGCGACGGCTGTAGTAACCTTTTGCCGCGTCAAGAACCTTCTTGTGACGGCGATGGGCGACGGTTCCACCTTTGGTACGGGACATTGATCAGGCCTCCTTAACGCGAATAGGGCATCATCGGCTTGATGATACCTTCATCAGCCTTGCTCAGTGTCGTGGTGCCACGGGCATCACGAATGAACTTTGTGGTACGCTTGATCATGCCGTGGCGCTTACCGGCCTGGCCTGCTTTGATGCGGCCGGAGGCCGTCACCTTGAACCGCTTCTTGCAGCTCGACTTGGTCTTCATCTTGGGCATTTCCGTCTCCTATTGTCGAACGGTCGTTATGCGCGACTCGGCATGCCACATTGGCCGGACGCGCGGTTAGAGCGGGCCGTATAGGGCTCGCCCCGCAAAATGGCAAGTGCTTTAGTCCGCCTGCGACGCGAAAAGCAGCTTTTCCGAGCACGGCGCCACCCGGACGATATTCGTCGATCCAGGTGTATTGAACGGTACACCCGCGGTCACGACAATCATGTCCTTCTCACTGGCAAGACCTTCAGCCTTCGCCGCATGAACAGCCTCGATCACCGCCGACTTGAATCGGTCGACATTTCCAGTGATCACGCAGTTCGTTCCCCAGGATAGACACAAACGTCGCGCCGTAGCCTCTGCCGAGGTCAGCGCAATGATCGGCACGCGCGGTCGCTCACGCGAAACCAGCAACGCCGTCGTGCCCGATTGTGAGAAACAGCAGATCGCTTTCACGTTTGTCGTCTCCGCGATTTCGCGCGCGGCAGCGACGATCCCGTCAGCCACGCTGTTGCGCTCGGCGCGGCGGCTCGATTCGATAATGTCGCGATAGGTCGGATCGGCTTCCACCTCGGCAGCCACGTTATTCATCGTAGTGACCGCCTCGACCGGATATTGCCCTGCCGCGGATTCCGCGGACAGCATGATTGCATCCGCGCCTTCGTAGATCGCCGTCGCCACATCGGAAACCTCAGCGCGGGTCGGCATCGGGCTTTCGATCATCGACTCGAGCATCTGCGTCGCCACGATCACTGGCTTCGCGGCAGCGCGGCATTTACGCACCAGCTGCTTCTGGATCGGCGGAACATTCTGAACCGGCAACTCAACACCCAGATCACCACGCGCCACCATAATCCCGTCCGAAACAGCGAGGATGTCGTCAAAAGCTTTCACCGCCGCAGGCTTCTCAATCTTTGACAGGACTGCCGCTCGGCCTTTTGCGAGCTTTCGGGCTTCTTCCACATCGGCGGGACGCTGCACAAACGAAAGCGCCAGCCAATCGACGCCAAGGTCACAGACGAACTCGAGATCTTTACGATCCTTCTCGGACAAAGCTGCTAGAGGCAGCACAACATCCGGCACATTGACGCCCTTCCGGTTCGAGATGGTGCCGCCGACCACGACTTCACAATCAGCAAAATCACGGCCGCAATCCTTGACCTTCAGCCGGATCTTGCCGTCGTTTACCAGCAGTGTCGCGCCCGGTTCCAGCGCATCGAAAATCTCCTTGTGCGGCAGTTGAACACGCCGGACATCCCCCGCCTCATCGCTCAGATCGAGGCGGAACGATGCACCGATCTCCAACTCTTCCTCGCCGTTGGCAAAAGCACCGACGCGCAGCTTCGGGCCTTGAAGATCGGCGAGAATGGCGATCGGAGACCCGACATCCTTCTCGACTTTGCGAATGA